>DATAMU010000932.1:0-7950 GCA_036266605.1 Candidatus Acidiferrum sp.
GGTCGCTAAGAGAGACGATTGAAGGTGAACTCGAGATTAGGAGATTTTCGTTCGAGGGAGTTTGGAAGATGCGGTCGTAGGTGGCGTGGAAGACGAGGTCGAGTTTCGGGATGTAGTAGCCGACGCCGAGGCGTGGGCTGACGGCGTTTTGGTTGACGAGGAGCTGGTAGTGATCCCAGCGGAGGCCGGCGCTGAGGGTGAACTTGCCGAGGCGGATTTCGTCCTGGATGAAGGCGGACTGCTCGAGGTCGGGCGTGGCGCCGGTGAAGGCGTAGGTCTGCGGCGTGTCGGGATCGAAATCGTCGGGGTTGGTGATGAAGTCGTTGAACTTTTCGTGGAGGAATGTATTGTCTGACTCGATGCCGAGTTTGATCTCGTGGCGCTTTTTGTGGATGGCGACGGTGCCCTTGAAATAGCCCTCGCGAAAGTAGTTGTGTTGGAAGGCGATGACCGGTGTCGAGAGAGGGTTGGAGTAGAGGTTGTTCGCGTGGTCGCGGACCATGCCGCGGAAGTCGCCGATGACGTCGGAATTGAAGATGTGTTGATAGGAGACCATGCCCATCGTTTCGAAGTTGTCGCCGTTCTGGAGCTGGCCGGCGGCTTGCTGGATTTGTTCGTTGGGAATTTCGTAACGCGAGAGTTCGTGGCGGACGCTGAGGCTGATGCGGTCGCGATCAGTGAGGTCGCGCTCGTAGCGGACGGAGAAGTTGCCGGTGGTGCTTTTGTTGGTGAAATTTTGCGGGACGACCGGGTTTAGGTAGTGGCTGGTCATGTCGCCGCTGGTGGTCACGCCGAAAGTGTTCTTACCCCACTGATATTGACCGGAAGCGAAGGTTTGCGCGGTGTCGTAGCTGCCGCCGCCGAGGACGACTTTGCCGTGGAAGCCTTTGCCGAGATCGTGTGTGGTGTTGGCTTCGATGACGCCGCCCATTTTGCGGCCGTATTCGGCGGGGAAGTCGGCGGTGAAGATACTGAGCGAGCTGATGTCGTCGGCTTCGATTTCGGGGCCGAAGCTGGGGGAGCGATTGTCCTGGAGAGGGATGCCGTCGACCACGATTTGGGTTTGGTATTCCGAGCCGCGTGGGTGGAGGACGGCGTTGCCTTCGTAGTTCCAGCCGGGCTGGGAGTTGACGAGGTCCTGGAGGGAGCGGCCAGGTAGGTAGTTTTCGCGATCTTCGATCTGTTGGGCGCCGATGCGATTGATGCTGCCGGTGCGGTAGGGATCGATGAGGGTGTCGGTCTCGTTGACCTGGACGGAGCTGCTGGATGCGGCGATGGAGAGCTTGGCGGTGAATTCGGTGGGAGTGGCGGTGCGGATTTCTGTGGTGGCGGAGAAGGGGGCGAAGCCGTCGTGGGAGATTGCGATGGTGTAGATGCCGTAGGGGAGGCGCTTGAGGGTGGCGAAGCCGGATTCGTCGGTCGCGTAGGTTTCGCGGAGGTTGTTGACGTCGGAGGTGAGGGTGACGAAGGCGCGGACAGGGGCGCCGGACGGGTCCGTGACTTTGAGGCGGAGGTCGCCGATGTTGGTCTGGGCGGTGGTCATACGGACAGCGCAAACGAGGAAGAAAAAGACGAACGCGGCGCTAGCACGGGCGAAATGAAGGACCGAATTGGGCGCGGGTACGAACACATTATTAGGATAGAGGAAGGACGGTTTCTCGTCTGAACATTCAATTCGTGTTGCTGCTGGTTGGTTCTCGCCTACAAGAGCACTTCACATCGATAGACCTCTGTAACCGCAAACGTGTCTAAAAACTGGACGAGGTGGGTGCCGTTTAGCTCGCTGTAATCTTCCTGTGTGTAACATTTTGTCGCTTGGGAGACGTCTAATTGGAGGGGAATACCGCGTAGGCGCATCAGCGCGCGTCCTGGTTGAGGAAATGAATCTATATAAATGCAAGTGGATTGGCTCGATGTGTTTGCCGATGGTGTGCGCGTCGGCGTTGATTCTTGTGACGTGTGCGGGCATGTATACGGTTTCGGCCGAGGCGGCAATGCCGCAGGCGGCGGCGAGTTCGAAAGCAGTTGGAACGATTAAGTCAATCTCCGGGAATAGCATTGTATTGAGCGTTGAAGGCGGAGCCGACACGAACGTTGTCGTGCAGGACGGAGCGCGATTGCTGCAGATTGAACCGGGCGAAACCGACCTCAAGAAGGCCCAACCTTTACAACTGAGCGATTTGCAGACGGGCGACCGGATTCTGGTGCGCGGTGGCGCGGGGCCGGATGGGAAGTCCATCGTGGCGGCAAGCGTGATCGCGATGAAAAAGGCCGATCTCGCGGCGAAGCGCACGCATGATCAGGCGGAATGGCAGCGGCATGGAATTGGCGGATTGGTGAGCGCGGTTGACGCGACAGCGGGGACGATTACGGTTTCGACGTCGGCCTTGGGTGCGAACAAGAGTGTTTTAGTGCACGTCACGAAGAGCACGGTGTTGCGGCGGTATGCGCCGGGTTCGGTGAAGTTCGACGACGCGGCGGCGGCACCGATCGACCAAATCAAATCGGGGGATCAACTTCGCGCGCGTGGACAAAGAAGCGCGGATGGTGCCGAGTTGACGGCGGATGAGGTCGTGTCGGGCTCGTTCAGAAATATTTCAGGGACGATTAATTCGGTGGATGCGGCCGCGAACTCAATCACCGTGCAAGATTTGATCACGAAGAAGCCGGTGGTGGTGAAGATTGCGGATACATCGCAGTTGCGGAAACTGCCGGGGCCGATGGCGCAGAGGATTGCGGCGCGATTGAAGGGGAGTGGCGGCGAAGGTGCCGCGGGACAGGGAGCGAACGGCGGAGGGGCAGCGAACACAGGCAATGCTCCGGCGCGAACGCCTGCTGGTGGCTCAGCGCTCGAACAGAAGAGCGGCGACTCTGGTGGTGCGCAAGGCGCAACTGGCGCCGCCGGCGCTCGCGGCGGAGGCGGGGGGCAGGGCGGAGATTTACAGCAAGCGATTGCGAGAATGCCCGCGTCCAACTTAACGGATTTGCAGAAGGGCGACGCCGTAATGATCGTCGCCACTTCGAATAATGCGGACAGCGTCGTGGCGATCACGCTGCTGTCCGGTGTCGAACCGATTCTTCAGGCATCACCCAGCGGCCAGTCGATCTTGACTCCTTGGTCAATGAGCGGCGCACCGGGCGGCGACGCAGCGCCGTAAAGCCGCATCAGAGCAAACAGCAGTAACAATCCAGCGAAGTGATAAGTCAGGAGAGTAGATGAGTTTCCGTTCGGCCCCGCGATTGAGCACTACAGTTCTATTCGTGTTGCTGGCGTTGGTTGTGCCATGGAGAGCGATGGCACAAGGAGCCGGTGGTGGCGCAGCTGCTGGGAATTCGACGTTGCACGGCCAGGTGACCGATCCTTCGGGGAGTTATGTGACAACGGCGACGATCGTCTTAACGACGCCAAGCGGCGATGCGATCACGGCGCAGACCGACAAGAACGGAAACTACGAGGTTAAGGGGCTGTCGGCAGGGAAATATGGTCTGAAGGTGATCGCGACTGGGTTCACCGATTTCGCGAAAGATGGGGTGGATGTCGGCGCGGGCGTAAACAAGCTGGATGTGAAGCTCGCGATTCAGACGCAAGAAGAGAAGGTTGTTGTAACGGATCAGGCGGCTGCGGCGCTCAGTGTCGATCCGACGGCGAATGCGGGCGCAATTGTCATTCAAGGAAAAGATCTTGAATCTTTGTCGGACGATCCGGACGAGTTGCAGTCGGATCTGCAGGCCCTGGCAGGACCGTCGGCGGGTCCGAATGGCGGACAAATATATATCGATGGCTTTACGGGGGGCACACTGCCGCCGAAGGCGTCGATTCGTGAGATTCGCATCAATCAGAATCCGTTTTCATCGGAGTACGACAAGTTGGGCTACGGGCGCGTCGAGATTTTGACGAAACCGGGAACGGATCAGTGGCACGGGCAGCTTTACATGAGCGGGACGACTGCGGGACTGAACTCGCGCAACCCCTTCGAACACTTGCCGGATGGCGAGGAGCCGCCTGGGTATGAATCGACGCAGTTCAGCGGAGATATTGGCGGCCCGCTGAGCAAGAAGGCGTCGATGTTTTTTAACTATGAGCAACGGAACATCAACAATTTGAACGTGGTGAGCGCGACGATTGTAAATCCGACGACGTTTGCGGTGGAGCCGTTCAGCCAGGCGGTGCCGAATCCGGACTTCCGCATTAACCTGAGCCAGCGCGTGGACTATCAGGTGAGCGAGGCGAACACCCTGTCGGTTCGCTATCAGTATTACCGGCAGACACAAGACAACGAGAGCGTTGGTGCATTCAACCTGGCTTCGCTGGGGACGAATCAATACGACTCAGAGAACACGCTACAGGTGAGCGACACGCAGACTCTGAGCCCGCGAACGATCAACGAGACGCGCTTTCGATATGTGCACGAGGTAGCGAATCAGGACCCGGTGAGTACGGCGCCGATGGTATCGGTGACGAGCGCGTTTGCGGACGGTGGAAATGCGACGGGAACGAACGACGACACGCAGAATCGCTATGAGCTGCAAAACGAAACGTACATGAATTTCGGCAAGCACTCGCTGAAATATGGCTTGCGAGTCCGCGCGACGACGGACAGCAATCTGACGAACGCCAACTTCAACAGCGAGTATTCGTTCGGCAAGCGGCAATTGCCGGGCTGCGTGCCGACTGCAACGGACAATTGCCAGATCACTCCGCTGGAGGCGTACCAGATCACGCTGCAGGGGCAGGCGGCGGGCCTACCGTTCGCGGCGATACAGGCGATGGGTGGTGGCGCAAGCTTTTATACGCTGGCGGTAAACGCGGCTGGGCGTGCGGCGACGGATGTGACGTATGTGGACGGCGCGTTATTTGTGCAAGACGATTGGAAGATCAAGCCGAACATTACGCTGAGCGGCGGCTTGCGCTACGAAACGCAGAATAGCTTGGGCGATCATGCGGATTTTGCGCCTCGAGTTGGATTTGCGTGGGGAATTGGCGGGAAGGGAAAGACAGGGGCGCCGAAGATGGTCTTGCGGGGCGGGTTCGGAGTTTTTTACGACCGATTCACGGAAGATTTAATTCTGACGCAGCAGTTGAACGACGGGATTACGCAGCAGACGTTTCTGGTACAGAATCCGGCCTTCTTTAATCCGAATGTCGTGGTGCCGCCGTCTGGGTTTACGTCTGCGACGCTCGCGCCGCAGACGATCTACCAGCCAAACAACAGTTTGCGGACGCCCTACACGTTGCAGACGGGCGTGAGTCTCGAGAAGCAGCTCACGAAATCTGCGAATATCTCGGTAACGTATCTGAATGCGCGGGGAGTTCATGAGTTCTACACGAATTTCATCAACGCGAATGCGCCGGGATTGCAGCCGCCGGGCACGATTCTCTATCAGTACCAGTCGGAAGGAACGTTCAAGCAGAATCAACTCATTGCGAACGGGAGCATTCGCATGGGGGCGAAGCTGACGTTGTTTGGCTTCTACGTGCTGAACTATGCGAACAGCGATACCGGGACTCCGACGTATGTGCCTTCCGATCCGCTCGATCCTTCGGCGGACTACGGACGAGCGCAGTTTGATTACCGCAATCGATTGTTCATGGGCGGGACGATTGGGCTGCCGAAGGCGTTTCGGCTGAGTCCGTTTCTGATCGCGAGTTCAGGGCAGCCATTTAACATTACGACGGGCGACGATCTGTTTGGAAATGCGCAGTTCAGCGCGCGGCCGGCATTTGGAGATTGTTCGACGGCGGCGCCGAATCTAGTGCAGACAAAATTCGGATGCTTCAACACGACGCCGGCGGCGGGCGCGGCGTTGATTCCGATTAACGATTTCACGGGACCGGCGCGATTTACGATGAACTTGCGGCTGAGCAAAACGTTTGGATTCGGTCAAAAGAAGGAAGGCGCGCCGACTGGTCCGAGTGGGCCGGGCGGCGGGGCGTTTGGGCGAGTTGGCGGCGGCGGCCGCGGCGGATATCGCGGCGGCGGGCCGGGCGGAATGGACGCCGGCGCCACAAACAGGCGCTACGCGCTCACTTTTGCGGTGTCGGGGCGAAATATTTTTAACAACGTGAACTTGGCGCAGCCGGTTGGTAATTTGAGTTCACCGCTTTTTGGACAGTCGAACGGGTTGGCGGGCGGAGCGTTTGGATCGAGCACAGCGAACCGGCGTGTGGATCTGCAGGTTACGTTTACGTTCTGAGCGTGGTGTTGTCCGGCGTTGCGCGTGAAGAGCGTGCGTTGTTCGCGTCGAAATACTCAGCTAAGCTCGCTGCTGCGGGCTTAGCTTTTATTTTTTGGCGGCGAATCCCGATCGTGGCTGGAGCGATGAAGAAACGGAAGAAGAAAAGATTGGATGTTGGGCAGATTGCTCGGCGAAGAGCACGCGAGTCGGGTATTTCACCGAGTTCGACGCGTGTCATCGACGACAAACGAAAACGGTCGCCGAAACACAAGAAACCACTTCGCGGAGACGATCCTATTTGACTTTCGATGCGGGGGTCCGAACCGGACCTAGTTTTTAGATCCTCAACCAGGTTTGTGGTCGGGGATCTTTTCGTCGGGGCGAAAGAGTGGCGCGGGCACACTGTTTTGGCGGTCTGCTAGAAATGCCGCGATGTCTTCCAGCGACTTCTTATCGAAACCATTGCCGACGACCTTGATGGAACCGTCGGGCTCAATTAGGAAAATGGTTGGAACGTTGGTCAGGCCGTAGGCGTTCGACGCAGGATAGTTCTTGGCGCTGTCATCAAGGGGCGCTGGAAACGTGATGCCATATTGGTCGGTGAACTTCTTCGTGGCTTTCGCGTCGTCCTGTGAGATGCCGAGGAAGGTGGCGGTTTTTCCGTAGCGCAGGTGCAAGCGTTCAAGAAAAGGGAATGTGTACTGGCAAACGGGGCACGAGATCTTGAAGAATGCCGCTACGACAGGACCCTTTTTGAGCAATGCCGCAAGCGAATAGTCTTTGCCGTTTGAATCCTTCAGCGAAAATCCGGGAGCTTTGTTCCCGGCCACGATGTGAGTCATCGGACCTTCCGATCTCAGGATGCGCGCGAACAAGCGCTTGAACGACATGCGTCGAGTATAAGTCAGCGGCGCAAATCCGTGGGTGTTAGTGAATCTGTTTCGTCTTCCGCTGCATGTAGTCCATCAGCAGATATTGGCCGAGTGTGTAGGGAGTGGTGAAGTATGCCTTGCCGCGACACATCTCGGTGATCTTTTGCACGAAGTTGATGAGGCTATAGTCGCTGGCGAGCATGAAAGTGTTGATCAGGATTCCGGCGCGCTTGCATTTGTTCACTTCTTCGAGCGTCTGACCGACGACGAAGGGGTCGAGGCCGAATGCATTTTTGTAAATGCGGCCGTCTTCGAGAGTGAGCGCAGACGGTTTGCCGTCAGTGATCATGACGATCTGGCGCATGTCTTTTTTCTGGCGAAGCAGGATGCGTTGCGCCATGCGCAGGCCCTCGCGCGTGTTGGTGTAGTACGGACCGACCTGCACGCGGGCGAGTTCGCCGATGGGGACTTCCTCGGCGCTGTCGTGAAACAGGACCAGGTTCAAGGTGTCGCCAGGGTACTGCGTGCGAATCAGATGCGAGAGCGCCATGGCGACGCGTTTTGCCGGCGTAAAGCGATCCTCGCCATAGAGAATCATGCTGTGACTGCAATCGAGCAGCACGACGGTGGCGCACGAGCTGTAGTACTCGCACTGATGCACCATCAAATCTTTGTAGGTGATCTCGACGGGGACTTTTGCGCCGTCGCGGCGAACCGCGTTGAAGAGGGTTTCGCTGATGTCGAGATTGAGCGTATCGCCGAATTCGTATTGCCGCGACGCGCCGCTGGTTTCGATGCCGGTTGCGAGGTCGCGCGTGGCGTGGCGGCCGAAGCTGCTGCGGCCCAGTGAGCCGAGCAAATCTTGGAGCGTCTTGAAGCCCAGAAAGTCGATCGTTTTGTC
>DATAMU010000933.1:0-12601 GCA_036266605.1 Candidatus Acidiferrum sp.
CCCCGCTGCGCTGAAATACTCTCCACTCCCGGCAACGCCGCAAGCCGGCGATGCACCTCACGCAGCCGCGCGCGAATCGCATCCGGTGCGGCCTTCGCCATCGCCGGTGGCAGTCCAACTTCGAAGGCAAGCACATGATTCGGATCGAAGCCGGTGCTCGACTCCCACAGTCTCGACAGACTCCTCAACATCAGCCCCGCACCAATCAAGAGCACCACGGCCATGCTGAGCTCGACCGCGACCAGCAACCCTTGCGCTCGATGTTTACCTCCCGAAATTCCTCGCCCGCCTTCCTTCAGCGTCTCTTGTAAATTAGGCCGCAACGTCCTCATCGCCGGAACCAGCCCAAACAGAATTCCCGACAAAATCGAAATCGCAAACGTAAACAAAAGTACGCGCCAATCGAGTGCGATCTCCCCAGCACGCGGCAGTGAATCTGACACAATCTTCAGCGCACCGTCTTTGCCCCAGATTGCCAGCAACAACCCAAGCGCCCCACCCCCCGCCGCCAGCAACACGCTCTCCGTCAGCAGTTGCCGCAACACACGCTTTGTCCCGGCACCGAGTGCCGTTCGAATCGCAAACTCACGCGTCCGGCTCATCGATCGCGCCAACGACAAATTCGCCACGTTCACGCACGCGATCAGCAGCACGAATCCCACCGCCGCCATCAGCATCAGCAGAAACGGCCGAATCTCCGCCACCATGCTGTCCTTCAGCGTCATCACCGTGATCCCGGTATCCTTGTCCTCCACCGGATAGGCCGTCGCGAGCTGCTGCGCCACCGAATCCATATCCGCCCGCGCCTGTTCCAGCGTCACGCCGGGTTTGAGTCTACCTATCGCCTTCGTGCTATATCCCGAGGCACGATTCCAGAAGTTCGCATCGTTGAACTGCGAAATCGGCGTGTAGACCTCGACGTCCGCCGGAAAATTCTGTAGTTGCAAGTGAAACGACTCGGGTGCAACGCCGACGATCGTGTAATCCACGCCGTTCAGCGTCATTCGGCCGTTCACGATGTTCGCCGCCGATCCGAACTTCCGTTTCCACAGCCCGGCGCTGATCACCGCGACCGGCGCCCCGCCTCTCTCATCTTCTTCCTGCGTGAACCATCGCCCGCTCGCCGGCTTCACGCCGAGCGTCGAGAAAAAATCCGCGCTCACCATTTCGCCAAGAATATGCTCCGCTTGGCCCGCTCCGGTCAGATTGAAATCGTCAGGCCTATAACACGCCAGCGACGCGAATGTGCGGTTGTTGCGCTGCCAATCCAGAAAGTTCGGATACGGAATCGATGCCGTCTCAAACGCGATGCGCCTGCTGAACAGGGCCATCAGCCGGTCCGCCTGCGGAAAGGGAAGCGGCGCCAGCAGCACGCTGTTGATCACCGAAAACAGCGCGGTGTTCGCGCCAATCCCCAGCGCCAGCGTCAGAATCGCCACCGCCGTAAACGCGGGCGCCTTCGCCAGCATCCGCACCGCATACCGCAAATCCTGCCAAAGCTGATTCACCACAGCCTCCGCCTACACCTATGTCAACGGCCTAAACCGTCAAACCGTTTCCATCAGTTGATGCCGCGAAACGCCCTTAGGAATGCCACTGGGGCCGGGCTTGCCCCCTTGAAGGGAGGTAGCAGGGAGCTTTGAAATCGTGGTCTAATCCTGCGGTCAAGACGATACCGATAGCAGTTCCATTCTGAGGAGATTGACCATGTCCAGCTCGAACCTACGTAGCTTTGCGCTGTCTTTTGCCTTGGCCCTGACCTTTGTCCAAGCCGCCTCCGCCTCCGACATTCTGATCGGCGACGCCAAATCACAGCCCGAAAGCCTGACGGTCGCTCCAGGCGGCGTGCTGATCGTCGGCAGCGCGAGTTCGCCATTCATCTACAAAGTGAAGCCCGGCGCAACCACCGCGGAAAAATTTGTCGATGCCAGCGCCGAACCCGCCGGCACTTTTTTCTTCGGCATGTTGGCCGACGCCTCCACCAATACATTGTGGGCGTGCCAACTGACGCCCGTACCGAATACCACTCCGCCAGCGCGCCATACGACGCTGCGCAGCTTCGATCTCACGACAGGCGCCGCAAAAATCCGCTGGAATCTCCCCGGCGACAACAACGTCTGCAACGATTTCGCGATCGGCCCCGACAAGGCGCTCTACATCACCGACACCTTCCCCGGCCGAATCTTCCGCCTCGCGCCCGGCGCTTCTACTGCGGAGCTGTACCTCGAGAATCGCGTCCTCGGTGGCGTCGATGGCATCACGTTTCTCGATGGCGTCCTCTACGTGAACAACGTCGTCTTCAATAAGCTCTATCGCATTCCCGTCGATGCCTCGGGCAAGCCAGGAACGCCGGTCGACATCTGGATCGATCAGCCGATCAAAGGCCCAGACGGCATGCGCGCTGCAAACGGCAAGCTCCTCGTCGCAGAAAATGGCAGCGGCAAAATTTCGGCGCTCACCATTAACGGCGACAAAGCAAGCCTCACCGTGCTCAAGGATGGCCTCAACACGCCGACCGGTGTCGAACCCGCCGGCGACACCATCTGGATCGCTGAGCGCGGTGCCGGCAAGGCCGTCTCCATCCCGATGCCCAAGTAGTCCGGGCATTTCGCAAAGCTGATAAAATCTCCGGATGGCCGCAGCCATTCGAAGCCGTCGCAAAGTGTTCGGTCAGCTCTTGGCACACGCGCGGCGCCAGCCTCATCGTGAATGCTGTGGAATCTTGGCGGGTCAGGATGATGTCATCACGCGAGCTTTCCCGGCAAAAAACATCGCGGCCGATCCGATCCGAAACTATTTGATCGCGACCAAGGACTTCACGCGCCTGATGGACGAATTCCGCAAGCGCCGCCTGCAATTCTTCGGCTTCTACCACTCGCATCCGCACTGGATGGACATCAACGAGCCTTCGGCCAAAGATATCGCGTTGGCCTGCCATGCCGACGCGGTTCATTTCATCGTCACTCCGCGCCCATACGCCGCGACGCCCATCCGCGCGTTCTCAATCCAGGCCGGACGCGTGACCGAACTCGAAATTCAGGTTCTGCCCTGAAGTGAGCGCGAACAAGAAAACTCGCTCGATGCGCTTCGCCACTTTCAACATCAATAACATCAACAAGCGCCTCGACAATCTCCTCGCGTGGCTAGCCAAGGCCAAGCCCGATGTCGTCAGTCTTCAGGAATTGAAAGCGGAACAAGGACAGTTTCCCGCAAAGGCGCTTCGTGCCCTCGGCTACGAAGCTGTCTGGCAAGGGGAGCGCTCTTGGAACGGCGTCGCCATCCTCGCGCGAAATCAAACACCGGTTCTGACGCGTACGACCCTGCCCGGAAATCCGAAAGACCACCAGGCCCGCTACATCGAGGCCGCCGTCAACGGAATCCTGGTCACTTCCATCTATCTCCCCAACGGCAATCCCCAGCCCGGCCCGAAGTTCGACTACAAACTGGCCTGGTTCGAACGCCTCAACACCCACACCGCCGGACTCATCGCCACAGGCGTTCCTGTGGTGCTAGCCGGTGACTACAACGTCGTCCCCACGCCGCAAGACATCTACCCGACGCGCTCGCTCGACAACAACGCCTTGATCCAGCCCGCCAGCCGCGAAGCCTTCGCGCGACTGCTCGCGCAAGGGTGGACCGACGCGCTGCGTACGCTCCATCCCACCGGCCCCCTCTGGACATTTTGGGACTACAAATTCGAACGCTGGCCCAAAGATAAAGGCATGCGCCTCGACCACTTCCTCCTCTCGCCCTCGCTCTCAAAAAAATTGAACGATGGCGGCGTAGATAAATGGGTCCGCGGCGAACCCAACGGCAGCGACCACGCCCCTGCCTGGATCTCGCTCGATCTTTAGTTCAGAAGGCCACAGCTCAATCAGCTGAACGCATTTCTGCACGAGTTAGGCGAAAAAAAAAGGGGCACTGGCCATTGGCCGGCGCCCCTCTCGTTACTTCACGGCTTTGCTAGCAGCCGGAGCAGGATGCGCAGCAAGCGGCTGAATCGCAGCAGCTCTTGTGTGCCGCCTTCGCCGTTCCTGCTAGCCCGAGTGCAATCACTGCCATCAACAACATTACTTTTACGGTCTTCATAGTCTTCTCCTTAAGAAGTGGAAATAGTTGTAGTGATGCGGACCTTTGGTCCGCGAGATTTTCAAACAGGTGTGGACTGCGGGTGCTTTCTAGATTCGGAGGACGTGTACTTGTCGGAGAATATCTCGTCCTGCCTGCCACAGAGTCGGAACGGCGGGGGCGGTCCGCACAAAAGTTACGGAAGGCTCGTTGATCGCTGGCAGCGCTAGCGCATCGACATGAAGCGAAACGGCGTGCTCGACTGACGTGCTGTCGCGTTGCGTCAGCGCAGTTTCCGTCGGGCAGCAAGACTTTGCATGATGACTGCTCTTGTCCGAACCATCGGACGAACCGTGACCATGCTGGCAGCAGGAATCGTCAGCGTCGCCGCCGGTAGGGCAGGTGGTCATGCTTGCTTCTGACGACGGACGTTGCGTCGATGCGGCCGCAGGCTTGGCGCATCCAAGCAAACACGCAAGGACTCCCAGCCAGAGCGAAAGCGCGGTCGCCGTGATCGATCGCATTGCAAACAGAGTCATGCCAGCCCCAGCTTAACAGACCGAAGGTTCCGTGAACACTCACGCGCTTATGCCATGCTCGGCGTATTCTATCGATATGAGTCAGACCGCAGTCTTAGATCGCGCTTCCATAGTGCGACGCGGACAAAAACTCGAGTACTTCACAATTTTCTGGAACTTATTGGAGGGTCTCGCCGCGGTTGTCACGGGCGCCATGGCTGGCAGCATTTCGCTTGTCGGTTTTGGAATCGACAGTTTCATCGAGGTAACGTCCGGGTCGGTCCTCTTGTGGCGGATGGCCGTCGATTCCGATCTGCACCGAAGGGGACAGAGTGAGAAGCGAGCTCTGAAAATCGTCGGTGTCTGCTTCATGGCGCTGGCAGCCTACATGGTTTGTGAATCCTCTCGTGATCTCTGGCTCGAGCGTGCTCCGGAACACAGTGGTCCCGGCATCGTCCTGGCCTGTCTCTCACTGATCGTGATGCCCATGCTTTCGAGAGCCAAGCGTCAAGTTGGTATTGCCCTTGGCAGCGCCGCTATGCACGCGGACGCGAAACAAACCGAGTTTTGCACATATCTATCAGTAATTCTCCTCGGCGGCCTGCTCTTGAATCTATTTTTCGGACTATGGTGGGCCGACTCCGTCGCCGCTCTACTTATGACTCCTATCATCGCTAAAGAAGGCCTCGAAAGCCTCCGAGGGAACGCCTGCGGTGACTGTCGGCCTTCGCCCAACTGATAGTTAGCCTTAGCTTTCTTGAACTCTAGGTACGAGCCACCGAAACAAAACCGTCGCGGTGATGGCTCCTGCGAGTTGCGCCGCGACAAACCACGGGGCATCCACCGGCCGAATCCCGGCGAAAGTGTCGCTCAGGCTCCGCGCCATCGTCACAGCAGGGTTCGCAAACGACGTCGACGCAGTGAACCAGTATGCCGCCGTGATATAGCCAGCCACCGCAAAGGGAACCGCGTTCGATCGAGCCCGCGAACATCCCCAAATCACACAAAGCAGCCCGAACGTCGCGACAAATTCGCTGAACACCTGGGCGCTCCCGCTCCGCGTGTGCTGCGAGATCGACACTGTTGGCAGTCCGAACATCGTATGCGCAGTGATCGCACCCGCTATGCCGCCGCAAACCTGTGAAGCGATGTATGCGGCACCGTCGCTCCATTGCAAGCCGCGCTCCATTGCATCGGCCAAACTCACCGCCGGATTGAAATGTGCGCCCGAAATCGGCCCGAACGCCAGAATTAGCGCAGCCAGCACCGCTCCCGTCGCGATTGTATTTGCCAAAAGCGCGATTGCCGCGTTTCCGCCGGCCAGCCGCTCCGCCATGATTCCCGAGCCGACTACCGCGGCCACGAGAAATCCCGTGCCTAAGAATTCCGCCGTCGCCCTTTTTGATAAATTCGCCGTCATTGTTTGCCGATGCGATCGACTTCTTTTTTGATCGAGAGCGAATCCAGGCTCGCCAAAGGCAGGCTCGTAAACAAATTGATCCGGCGCCCCAGCGTCACGAAAGCATCTCGAAATGCGCGCTCGATCTCCTCGGGTGTCCCTTGCACGGATGCTGGGTCCGCCACGCCCCAGTGCGCCGTCATCGGTTGCCCCGGCCAGATCGGGCACACCTCCTTTGCCGCGCTGTCGCAGACTGTGAAGACAAAGTCCATCTTCGGAGCGCCCGGCTTCGCGAATTCGCTCCAGTTTTTGCTGCGCGCTCCTTCGGTCGGCAACTTCGCCAATTCCAGTTGTCGCAGCGCTTCCGGCCTCACTTTGCCTGAGGGAAAACTTCCCGCGCTATATGCTGTGAAGTGAGGATTTCTTTTGCCGTTCAAAATGCCTTCGGCCATGATCGACCGCGCCGAATTGCCCGTGCACAAAAACAACACGTTGTAGTTCTTTTCCATCGCTGCTCCTCAATTACAGCAGGTCGGCCCGCAACAGGACTTCGCATTCGCCGGTTTCACCGCGCGGATGAACGCGCTCAAAAATTTACCGTCCACTTGCGGCGCGATCGCATCGACGTCCAAACCCTGGCCCGACAGAAACTCTCGCGCGTCCTCAACCTTGTAGACTCGCGTTGGCTCGATCTCGACGTCGCCGAAACCTGCTGCGGCGAGCTTGTTCTGGTAGTCCGTCTCTTCCAACGCGCCTGCGATGCATCCCACCCACAGCAATACACTCTTGCGAATCTCCGGCAACATCTCACCGCGCGTCACCACGTCCGAAACCGCAAATCGTCCTCCCGGTTTCAGAACGCGAAATGCTTCGCGCAGTACCGCGTCTTTGTCCGCCGAAAGGTTGATCACGCAATTTGAAATGATCACGTCCACCGAATTGTCGGGCAGAGGAATATGCTCGATCTCGCCCTTCAAAAATTCCACATTCGTTACGCCGGCTTTCACTTTGTTCGCGTTCGCCAGAGCCAACATCTCGTCCGTCATGTCCAGCCCGTAGGCCTTGCCAGTTGGCCCTACGCGCCGCGCCGACAGCAGCACGTCGATCCCGCCGCCCGAGCCCAGGTCGAGCACCGTCTCTCCGGCGTTCAACTTCGCGAGAGCCGTCGGATTTCCGCATCCCAGCGATGCCTTCATCGCTTCTTCTGGGATTTGTCCCGCTTCGTTTGCGTCATACAAATTCGAAGTGATCGGATCGCACGAGGTCCCGGCCGGCGACGCTCCACAACAGGAACTGCCACCCGATCCGACCCGCAAAGCCGCGTTTCCGTATTTTTCCTTAACAACTTCCTTGATGTTCGCTTCGCTCATCGCTGGCTCCTTTTAGCGGCAATTTGAAATTGAGATCACATCGCGCGGCTGCACGACTTTGTTCCTCGTGCAGCATTCCGCATACAAAAATTGAAGAACTTCCTGCAGCGCCTCATGATTTGCCGTATATCGTAGAAACGTACTTTCGCGGCGCACCTGCACCAGTCCTTCGTTCCGCAACTTGTCGAGGTGATGCGAGAGCGTGGAGTTAGGAATGTCGAGTTCCTCCTGCAGCTCTCCGACAACCATCCCGTCGGGATGCGCCGACAGCAGCAGTCGCATGATTCGCAGCCGCGCCTCGGTCCCCATCGCTGAAAACATATCGGCGTATTTCGCCAGTCGATCGTCTGAAGCCTTGCTCATATTTCGATAATTGCAGAAATAAGGAAGGAAGTCAACACACCACGGCTTGCGCAGCTCGCGGACCACCGATGCCGGCGGTCTACACCCTAACGGCGATCTTCTAAGCTTTCTAGAAGGCGAGAATATCCACGACTACATTGGTTTTTCGATTGAGCAGCACCAGGTTCCCGCCAACCAACACATGAGCGCATTCGGGAGGTGGCGGCGGCAACTGTCGCTCCAGTTCTGGCGGGGGAGAGTAGAGCTTCTTCTGCAATCCGGGCGGCAGCTGTCCATTACGCACGAGGTGCTTTTCCAATCCCGGCGGAAGATGATCTTTCTTGGCGAGTCCCGGCGGGAGATTCCCCTCATTGCTTGAGTACCAGCCGCGGATATCCTTCTCGTGGTGTTTGTAGTGATAGTCGCTTACGTCGTCCCCGTCATCGTCGTGGTGTTTGTTATGGCCCTTGCCATGACCATTGCCATTTCCCTGTGCGAAGGCCAGGGAAGTGCAAGACAGCGCGAGACCGAAGAAAATTGTAGCGACCACCTTTAACGATTTCATTGTCTCTCCTGGATGGCGGGGTTTCACCCAGCATAGAAACGATTCGCGGAGCGAACAAGACAAGAAGAAAACAGTTTGTCTAGGCGGTGACATGGCCGGACGGACAGGTGGCTTCTCGATGCCGGCGAGTCAATGTATTGACGACTTCTTCCAAGATTCACGAGATGCACGCGAATCGTCCGCCTGCATCTCGTTCTCAAATGAAGCGAGGTATCTAAGAGAAGCGGATGCTACTTCGAACAGCCCTCACTCACCATCTTTAGACCGGTAACCGTCATGTGACCGTGTTCGGCGGAATCTCCGACTCCATGCTCCGCCGCCTTTTCCTTTGCGTCTTCCTTCGCGCCGTGTGCTGTGGCGTTCGAGACGACGCCGGTCACCTTCACGGTGTGACCGACATGTTCGCCCAGAGCGACTGCGTCACTCTTGATTTCCCAGTTGTCGCCCTTGGCATCCGTCAGCTTGTACTCGTTGTCGCTGTCGCCCTTCTGAAGACACCCGGAAAGTGTTCGCACCTTCTTGTGCGTCGTTTTCTGCTCATCCTGCGCAAAAAGCGTTACGCCTGAAGCCACAAACAATCCCAGTCCCAATGTCACCGCTGCGATTTTCGCTCTCATTTTCGATCCTCCGTTTTGCGTTCTCGTGCCGGGCGGCGAGACGCTCGTGAAACTTTGATGCTTCTCCACTACGAAAGGGAGGCGATGCCTACGGATGGCGCGCTAGACGCGGAGACCGCGGCCGAGAGGTGGTCACAGCAGTTGCGGACGCCTCAATGGCACGAGAAAAGCCGTTGATGTCCTACGACCGTGCAAACTAGTGATTGCGACTATAAAGGTCGCGAGACAACATCAGTTTGAGCGTCAACTTGTCCGCGCCGCCGCTCCAGCCCACACCGACTCCGGCCTCGACGCTCAAGACTCGGCTTTTGCGATCGAAAACTGCCCAGGTCTCGTGGAATTGCTGATTGATCGGCACAAAGTCGCGCAAACGGCCGAAACCGTCGTATTCCTCTAAAGCGACGGCCCATGTATCGTTGAGGTTGTATGCGATGCGGCCAGCGGGATTGTACTCAAGCCCTTTCACGCCGCCGGTATAGTCGGTATCGACAATCGGATTGTAGATGAGATCCCATCGGCCGAGATGAAAGCCGATGATCGGTCGAAACTCCGAAGTGATTCGTCTCGATTCCCAATACAGCGCGTTGACGCTGAACTCAAAGTTCAAGCCATAAAAAAATTTGTGCTTCGCCGCGTTCGGCCGGACGAAAAGTTCTCGAATCTTGAATCCGTTGATCGTCGCGCCCTGATCTTTCGAGTAGAAACTGTACACCGGCAGGTACAACCCTTGCTCGAACCATGGCTTCACGCCGTACGCCCACTCCGCAGCCCCATTGACCGAATCGTTTGCAATGATTGCGCCGCGGAAATCCGGTGTTGTTCGTCCGATCGGAGTGAAATTCGTGTGATTCATCAGGTTGAGAACGCCGGGCTCGGCAATCTCTGCATCGTAGACCTGAATCTCGTCTGTTTGGCCGAGGGTTCTCACCGGCAGTGCTGCGCATCCCGCCGCAATGACCACGAACAGGCAAGCACGTTTTAGCTTTCCGGCGAGCAATTTCACTTCAGTCCCCACCGATCGAGAATATCTCGACTGTCTGCTTCTGAGGTAAAGCTTATAAGCATGCAACTGAATGCGTTACGAATCGCATGAAGGTTATCAAAGTCCGAAGCGGAGAAATCCAGGCATCAAAGAAAAAGGGCGCGCCGAGGCGCGCCCAACTCCAATCATCAAAACAAAATCTGAACGCTCTTATTTCACGATCCAACCGACGTCGGCTGCTGCTCGGTTTTGCCTTCGCTGACGACCCAGCCGTCTTTCAGCTGAATGATGCGGTTGCCGTAGGTTGCATTTCGCTCGGAGTGCGTTACCTGGATGATCGTTGTTCCCGCCTCGTTCAGGCGTTTAAAGAGCTGCATGATTTCGTCGCCTTGTTCGGAGTGCAGGTTGCCGGTCGGCTCGTCCGCGAGAATCAGTTTCGGATTTTGAATTACGGCGCGGGCGACGCCGACGAGTTGTTGCTGTCCGCCCGAGAGCTGGCTCGGGAACAGATCTTTTTTGCCGACGATGTTGAATTTGTCGAGAGCGTCGCAAACCATACTGACACGCTCTTTGTGCGGGACATTTTTGTACGACAGCGGAATCTCGAGATTTTCAAACACGGTGAGATTGTCGATCAGGTGATAGCTCTGAAAAACGAAACCGATATTTGCCTTGTGCAACTCATTCCGTTTCTTCACGTTGAGCCGATGTACGGGTTGATCGAGGAAAAAATATTCGCCGGTCCAGGAGCTATCGAGCATTCCGATGATGCTCAGCAGCGTGGACTTGCCCGCGCCGGAAGGGCCCATGATCGTTACAAACTCGCCGGGCATGATGTCGAGCGTGACGCGCCGCAATAAGAAAAATTTGTTCGGGCCCGCTTCGATCGACTTTTCCAAATTCCGCAACTGAATCAATGGTTCCACACCGTCTCCTTCAACCTAGGACCAAAATCTAACGCAGAGGCGCAGAGAACGCTGAGATGCGCCGAGTTCGGAAGACGCTGACTTCTCACCCTTCCGCTGTGCTTGAGTCGCGCTGCCCCAATCCTACTCTCAATCCTGAGAGCGGCAAGGGGAGGCACGGTGAGGGCGGGGTGGACCCCTCCCCCTGTTTTTGCGCAAGGATGTGATTCTAAATGCTTTGCACGCGCGCTGTGTGTAAGGATGTGATTCTGAAGGATTTGCGGGCGCAGAGAGTGCGCAGAGAACATCGGCAAGTCGAGTAACCCGTTTGTTTGTGCGGACATCAGCGTGATCACGGAACTAATCATGACGCAGTGCTCGCAGCGGGTCTAAACTCGCGGCGCGGCGGGCTGGTAAGTAGCACGCCAGAGCTGCTACAGCCGCGAGGATCAGCGGCAGCACCAGAAACGCGATTGGATCGGACACCTTCACGCCAAACAACAACCCCGCCATTGTCTTCGCCAAGCCGTACGAAATCGGCAGCCCGATGACCAAGCCCAACAGCGTCATGCGCATTCCGCCGTTCAGGACCAGCGAGAGAATATCTTTTGTCTGTGCGCCTTGCGACATGCGGATGCCGATCTCGTGCGTCCGCTCGCTGACGGAATACGACATGACGCCGAAGATACCGACGCACGCCAGGGCCAGCGCAATCACGCCAAGCACCGTCATCATGACCGCGATGTAGGCTATGCCGATGATTCCTTCGGTGATGACTTTGTCCATCGATTTGATGTTGTACATCGGCAGATTGGGGTCGATGGCGGCGATCTTCGCGCGCACGGTCGAGACAAACTTCAGTGGATCGCCGTTCGTGCGGAGAAGCAAAGTTGTAAAGTTCGGCGGACTCTGGCGCACCGCGCGGTAAACCGTCGGCACATCTTCCCGAGCGATCCAGCTGTAATGTAGGTCGCCGACGACACCGACGATCGTCATCCAAGGATTTTCGGAATCTTCTTTTCCAACTTTGATTTTGTGACCGACTGGATTTTCGCCGTTGAAATATTTGCGCACGAGGCTTGCGCTGACCACCGCGACTTTCGCGGAAGTCGCACCATCGGAATCGGTGAGATAGCGCCCATCGCGCAATCCAATATTCATTGTGTGGAAATAGCTCGGCGAAGCGGTCTCGACGATCGCGTCGCGCGTGTCATTGCGTTGCGTCAGCGGACGTCCTTCAATGGAAAAATCCTGCGTTCCGATATAGCCGCCTTCGGAGTATGGAAGATGGGTAACGAGCGCAGCTTCCTGAATGCCCGGAATCTCGGAAACGCGTTCGCGGACTTGCTCGTGAAAGGCCAAACGCTGCGCCTCCGTGGCGTATTGCGTCTCGGGCAGAGTCATGTTCATCGTGAGCAGCGTGGTGGGAGTGTAGTTCTCATTGACGTTGAGCAGGCCCTGGAAGTTCCGCACCAGCAGTCCCGAGCCGACGAGCAACACAAGAGCGAGCGTGACTTCGCCGATCACCAGAGCGGCACGCATACGGTGGCGCCCGCGTCCCATCGAGGTGCCGCGGCCGCCTTCTTTCAGGGTTCCCGCGACGTTGGTCTGCGAACCGATCAGCGAAGGCGCGATGCCCGAAAGAATTCCACTCGTGACGGATATCCCGATCGCGAAGAGAAACGCATTGGCATCGAGACGAATCGTTTTCCAACCGGCAACAAACTTCGCCACGTCAGCGGGCATGTGCGACAGGATCATGTCGATGCTCCACTGGGCGAAAAACAACCCGAGAATGGCGCCGCCGAGCGAAAGGAGCACACTCTCGACCAAAA
>DATAMU010000934.1:0-4233 GCA_036266605.1 Candidatus Acidiferrum sp.
GAAAGTTGCGGCGCGATCATCGGCGCCTCCGGAGCGTGCGGAGCGCCCGCGCTTCCAGTCGACACGACAGCAACGTGCGGACGTGCCGGACCGATCGGCGTTCCGGCAACCGGCGACGGCGGAGCGGGAACCGCGAGCCCCAACTCCGCGAAGAGATCTTCGTTGCTGACGTCGGCGGAAGTTTTTTCAGGCGTGAGTGGACGCACATTTTTCGCAGCCGCCCACGGAAACGCTCTCGCCCGCGGCTTCTGATTCGCTGTGCAACCAGAAGCGATCGCAGCGATTGCGCACAGTATCGCGAACGAAAATTTCAGCGATGCAACTCGCGGCGAACGGATCGGAGATTCGCAGCGTGTCGCAAGTTCCGTGGAAGCCGATGTTCGAGACACAAGTCGCGACATGCTGCGCGACCCACGCGTTTGCAGCGTTGCGGCGCGAACTCTCTCGTAGCTGGGGAGTGAAGTCTGCATTGAAGGGATAAGAATCAGGCCGCGAGCGGCAGCTCGATCCGGAACGTGGTGCCGCGGCCGACCTCCGAAGTAAAGTCTATCGAACCGTTGTGGAGCTGAACAATTCGGAAGGTGCTCGCCAGGCCGATTCCGCTTCCTCCGGGCCGAGTCGTAAAAAATAACTGAAAAATTTTCTGTTTGTTTTCCGGAGGAATTCCTTTTCCGGTATCGCCCACGCTGATCTCCGCCATCTCGCCTCGCCTGCTCAACATAAGATGCAGTTGACCGCCCGCCGGCATCGCCTCGACCGCATTCAACACGAGATTGAGTATGGCTTGTTTGAGCAGCGCGCGATCGACATAAACTTCGGGCACATCGATCGGCAGGAGTTGCGCGACTTCGACTTTGGATTTGCGCAGCTGCGGCTGCGCGACTTCGATGACTTCGCGCAAGATGTCGGCGAGTTGTGTGGCTTCGAGCCGCACTTCCATCGGCCGCGTAAAGTCGAGGAAACGTTTTACGACAGCGTCGAGGCGATCGATCTCTTTGTCGAGAACGGTTACCGCTTGCATCGCGTTCGAGTCCATCTCGGCAGGTAGAGATTCCTTGAGATTTTCGAGCCACAAACGCATTGAGTTCAGCGGATTCTTCACTTCGTGTGCGACGCCCGCGGTGATTCGCCCAAGCGCCGACAGCCGCTCGCTCACTTGGAGTTGCGTGTTGATGGATTCGATGGAATCGAGATCGCGCAGCGTCACGAGTGCGCCCATACGGTCGCCGTCTTCCTGAATGCCTTGAACGCTCACGCCGACGCGGCGCGGACCTTCGATGGTTTGGAGATCCGTCTCAGCTGCGATCTCGGCCAATTCGTCGCCGTGAACTTGAATCACTTCGTACAGCGGGTGACCTGGAGGAAAGATGTCGCTGATGCGGCGTCCGAGAAATGTGCTCGCGGGAGCGCCAAGAAATTTCTCCGCAGCGGGACTCACCATCACCGCGCGCGCTTCGCGCGTGAAGAGAATCAATCCGTCTTCCATTCCGGCCATGACGGAATTCATATTTTCGCGCATGGTGCTGAAGATTTCGTGGACGCCGCGCAATTGCTGACCGACTTGGGTAATCTTGCGACTGACCGCGCCGAGCTCGTCGGTTCCTGAGACGAAGCCTTTCACCTCAGGAGCAGGCATATCGAATTGCCCCGCGGAGATGCGGTCCAACTGATCGGAGATTCCGCGCAACGGCGCAAGCGCAGCGCCGCTGACGATTGCAGCCAATCCAGTGGAGATGATCAGCGCCAGCAGAACGATCGTGCCGATCTGCCTCAGGGTCGGCAAAATTTCGTGAAGCAGAAGTCCGGACGAGACCGCCACGCGCACTTCACCGAACGGCTGACCGCCTTTGCTAAAAGGGAATGTGAGTTCGTAAATCTTCGGAGGACCGGCGAGGACCTTGACCTGGTGGAGAAAGCCGCGCTGTGTTAACTGCGAAAGGGGTACGCGGCGCGGCAGGAATTTGCCCTGCATCGATTCGTCTGTTGAGATCAGAACCATACCGTCGCGATCGGTGACCGCGACTTCATAGATGTAGATGGTGTCTTTCGCGGCTTTGAGCTGCGAGCGCAAACCCTCATCGATCTTGAAAGCTTGCCAGACGTATTCATGAATCGCTTCGGGGCTGTTGGAGATGGGACGCAAGCCTTCATTCGCGGCGTCTGTCAGCGCGCGCTGCGCCTGCTCAAAAACCTGGTGTGCGATTTCCTGCGTGCGCTTGTCGGTCTGCTCGAGGACCTGCGATAGCAATTGAGCGACGAAGACGCCCGACAACACGACGACGACGAGCAACACCAGCCCGGTCATCACCAAAGTGAGTTTAGTGCGCAGCCGTAGCTGCATCGGAAGTACCTACTCCGCGTCGGCGTTCGCTCCGCCGTATTCTTTCAATTTATTGTGCAGTGTTTTGAGGCTAATGCCCAAAAGATCGGCGGCGCGTGTCTTATTGTTGCCGGTGGCGTTGAGCGTTTGCAGGATGAGTTCGCGCTCCATGGCATCGACGGTGGTGCCGACAGGGAACTTGATGGTGGAGAGATCGCTCGGGCCTTTGGCTTGCGACTTGCCGAATTCGTCGGGCAGGCAGCTGCGCGTGATCAAATCTTTTTCGCACATGATCGTGGAGCGTTCAAGCACGTTGCGAAGCTCGCGAATATTTCCCGGCCACGTGTAGCTGCGGAAGATGTCGAGCACTTCGGTGCCGATGCCGCGGACGTTTTTGCCGTGCTTGGCATTGACGTCCCGAAGGATGTACTCGACGAGCAGGGGAATATCGTCTTTGTGATCGCGCAGCGGCGGCAGGTGAATGTGGAAGACGTTGAGGCGGAAAAAGAGATCCTGGCGCATCTGGCCGGAGCCGACGGCTTCTTCGGGATCTTTATTGGTGGCGGCGAGGACGCGGACATCGACGGGAGTTTCACTTTTGCTGCCGAGGCGGCGGACTTTGCGATCTTCGAGCACGCGCAGCAACTTTGCCTGCGTTGGCGCGGGCATTTCGCCGATTTCGTCGAGGAGAAGCGTGCCGCCGTCGGCGAGCTCGAAGCAACCGATGCGGCGTTCGGCCGCGCCGGTGAAGGCGCCGCGCTCGTGGCCGAAGATTTCACTTTCCATTAGGGTTTCGGGAATCGCGGAGCAATTGATCGCGACGAAAGGGCCGGAAGCGCGCGGAGAAAGTTTGTGGATGCTGCGGGCGACGATTTCTTTGCCGGAGCCGGTTTCGCCAGTGATCAAGACGGAGGCGGAACTCGGCGCGGCCATTTCGACGATGCGCATGACTTCCTGCATCGGTTTGGATCCGCCGACCAGATCGCCGAGGCGGCCGGTCTCGCGGAGCTGGCGTTGCAGGACAGCGAGCTGACGTGTGTCGCGCGCTTTTTCGAGGCAGCGATCGAGAAGCGCGCGCAGGACCGGCGCTTTCATCGGCTTTTCGATGTACCAGAAGGCGCCTGACTCGATCGCGGCGACGGCGCGTTCATCGCTGCCTTTGCCGGTGATGATGATCGAGGGGACGTTGCGGAGTTCGGTGCCGAGCTGCTTGAGAAGATCAAGGCCGTTCATGCCGGGGAGTTCAACGTCGGCAATGAGCGAATCGGGTTGAAAGCCGCCGAATTTCGCTAGGGCGTCTTCGGCGGTGGCGACGCCGAGGACGTCGTAGCCCCATTTTTGGAGCAGCTGTTCGTAGCCTTTGCGCGCGTTGTCTTCGTCTTCGACGATCAAGACGCGATCTTTGCGTTCGCTGATGTCGGTGCGAATCGCTGTGGTTGTCTCTTCCGCCATGCGGACGGTCTCCCCTGAGGCAGCAATGCGTGTCGCGGGTTTAGCGTGAGCTTGACCTTTGACTGTAACAAGGGGGCGAAGGATTGCCAAGTTTGACGAGCAATGGGGCCGCGAGCCCGCTCCCGGTGTCCGAGAGACTCTGCTCGATTCACACCGAAATGGCAAAATGCTGTATCGCAGTTAGTACTGTAGTACTGCTACTAACTGTAAGCAACGATGTGCGATAATTGACTTGGTTCTAGCTGGTCCCGCCGATCGTCTGGAAACATTTAGGAGTTCACATGCTGCGAAAGTTTCTGCATGTCTGGATCTTCCTGACTCTCGCAACTGCGGCTTCCGCGCAAACGCAGAGTCTTTTCTTCACTCCGCCAGTTCTGACTTCCGCCACCGGCGTCACTGCTGGAACTGCGGCAGCGGATATCAATGGAGACGGCAAACTCGATCTTCTGTTCACCGATGGA
>DATAMU010000935.1:0-2939 GCA_036266605.1 Candidatus Acidiferrum sp.
TGCTTGCGCAAATTCCAGGCATTGAATTGTTGGAAATTCCGGAAGGCGCAATTTGCTGCGGTTCAGCGGGAATCTACAACCTGGTGCAGCCCGACACCGCCAATAAGCTGGGCGATCACAAAGCAGAGCTCATCATTCCGCTAAAGCCGGATGTTATTGCAACGGGAAATCCCGGCTGCCTGCTGCAACTGCAATCTTCACTCGCGCGGGCGGGACACAACATTCCGGTCGTGCACACCGTTCAGCTCTTAGACGCTTCCCTCTTGGATCGCTTGAGCGCTTCCAAATCCGCTTCGACCTCGGCATCTTCCGTATCTTTGGCGACTTTGTCGGATTCTTTCTGACGTTCGATCAGCGTTTCAAGCAATTCCATCGGATGCAGAATTTTTCGCTCGAAGCCGGCGTGCAACTGCTCGGTGCATGACGTCCCGCTGGCGACGAGCTGACGCGTGCCGCCGTCGCGATCCTGCTGCACCACTTGCCCGAACAAGTCCGCGCCGACCGCGAGGCTCAAATCGTAGAAGTCTTTTTTGTAACCGAAGCTACCCGCCATGCCACAGCATTCAACCTGAGACGTGACCACATCGAATCCGATTTCGTTGAGCAGACGCACCGTCGGCTCGGCGGCACCGATCGTTTTTTGCTGGCAATGCGCGTGATAAAACAGCCGATGGCCGACTTTCGATTTAGAAATGTCGAACACTTCGGCCGGCTTCCGACCTGTCTTCTCCAGAATTTTCCAGACGTACTCGACGGGCTCGAACGCGCGCGACTTGAACCGCTCGAAGCGATTCTTGCTGTCGAGCAAGTGCGCGAAGTCGCGGCGAAACATCGACAGCGAGCTGGGCTCGACGACAACGATATCGCGGCCGTCGCTGATGTGTGGATCGAGCTCGCGTGTCGCCAAACGTGCATGCTGTTTCGCCGTCGCAATCATGCCCTGCGACATCGCCGCGCGGCCTTCCGGGACGCATTCGCTGACGACAACATCGACGCCGAGTTCGCGCAAGACGTTCATCGTCGCGATGCCGCGATTCGTCATACCGTAGTTCGTGAACACATCGGCAAAGATCACGACTTTTATTTCGCGACCTTTGCTCGACGGCGGCTCGATGTTGTCGGCTTGCTGCACAAAGGTGCGCTTCGGAAACGCCGGCAACGTACGCCGCCGATCGACGTTGAACCACTTCTCCATCATCACGCGCGGAAAGCTGTTGTTGCCTTCGTCCTTGGAATCGGTGCGCGTTGACGCGGCACGACCCGCATCGACGGAGTTCGCCATCGACGGGAAGCGGCTGCCCCACTTTGCGAAGTAGTGGTAGTTGCCGAAAAATTGTTTCGAGACCGGCGCTTTGCGATCGACTGGATCGGCATCGGTCATCGAGCCGAGCAAACTCTTGGTGGCCGATGAGGGTTCGATGGCATTCAATCGGTTGGCGAGATTCGCATTGAGCCAGGGAATGTCGATGCGAACAGGGCAATTCTGCACACAACGCGTGCAGCCGGTACAAAGTTCGGAGAAACGCGCGTTTTCGAGCTTGCTGGTGCCGGCTTCCCAAGAACCGCCAATGCCACCGGAATACGTCTCACCGCCGAACGCGTGACCGCCGACGGTTTGAAAATTCGCGCACGAATTCAAGCAGGCGCCGCAGCGAATGCAGTTGAGCGCCTCGTGAAAAACGGGGTCGTCGCGCATTTTCAGCCGGCCGTTGTCGATCAGCACGAGATGAAACTCGCGCGGCTTGAGCGGCTTGCTGGGCATCGCGAACGGCGGATCGGCGAGCGGAGGGCTGATGAAGCTGGTGTAGACCGACATTGCCTGCCCTGTGGCACTCATCGATAGCAATTCGAGAAATGGTGCCATTTCTTCGCGCGTCGGAATAATTTTCTCGATGCCCGCGATGGCGATGTGCACGGGCGGCGCGAAGCTCGACAAGCGAATGTTGCCTTCGCTCTCAACGAGCATGAGCGTGCCAGTATCGGCAGCGATCAGATTCGCCCCAGTAACGCCGACGTCGGCATGCAAAAACTTCTCGCGCAAAATCTGACGCGCAAAAAATGTGAGCTCTTCCCCAGTGTCGAGCGGAAGCTCGGTGTCGAATTTGCGCTTGAACAACGCCGTAATGCGCTCGCGACTGTAATGCAGCGCCGGCGCGAGAATGTGCGACGGCTGCTCGCCGCAAAGCTGAAGAATAAATTCGGCGAGATCGCTTTCGACGACCTCGATGCCGTCGGCTTCGAGAGCATGATTGAGATGAACTTCCTCGCTCGTCATGCTCTTGCCCTTGACGACCATTTTCGCGGCGCGCCAGCGGCAAACATCGAGGATATAGCGGCACGCGTCGGCGGCGGTGTTGGCGACGAAAACATGTCCGTTGCGCGAGCGGATGGAACTTTTCAGCGTCTGAATCAAATCGGGCAGCGCCGCGATCGATTTGTCTTTGATGGCCCGCGCTTCGTCTTTCAGCGCGTCGTAGTCGGGAAAATTCGCGGCGGCGCGATAGCGGCTCTTGTTGAAATGCTGCGTATTGGCGCGAACCGTGGCGCTTTCGACGTCGAGCGCCATGCGAATCGCACGCAGCAGGTGGCCTTTGTCGCTCTTGTTTGCGACTTCGCGCGGCGTATCGACTTTCGGCGTCGCGGGAGGCGCAACGGCCGGCGTGATCGATGGACCGGATTTTGTGTCAATGTCCGCCATGGCCTCACTCTAACAAAAGAATCAGCACGCGATGGGGACCGTGCACACCGACGACAAGCGGTCCCATGTCGGCAGTCGCACTCGGACCGGTGATGAAAACCAGGTTTCGCTTGAGGCTTTCACCGTCGAACATATCCGGATTAAACAAATCGCGCGGGCGTTCGACGATGCGCTCTTTGGGCAACAGGATGATGTTGAGCGGCATGAGCAGACACGACGCGGCAACCAGCGGACGGCCAAG
>DATAMU010000936.1:0-1620 GCA_036266605.1 Candidatus Acidiferrum sp.
CCCCTCCGCCGCACAATCCCCTCGCACTCATCGCCGAACTCACCCACCGCTGCCCGCTCCACTGCGTCTACTGCTCCAATCCCCTCGAACTCACCGCCCGCAGCACCGAACTCTCGACCGAAACATGGTCCAGCGTCTTCCAACAAGCCGCCGCCCTCGGTGTCCTCCAAGCCGACTTCACCGGAGGCGAACCCCTCGCCCGCCCCGACATCCTCGATCTCGTCAAATCAGCCCGCGCCGCCGGCCTCTACGTCAATCTGATTACCTCCGGCCTCCCCCTCGACGAACAAAAGCTCGCCCAACTCGTCGAAGCCGGCCTCGATCACATCCAGCTCAGCTTCCAGGGCGCCGACGCCGACACGGCCGAAGAAATCTCCGGCACGAAATCCCACGCGCAAAAACTCCGCGTCCTCGAATGGCTGAAAAAAGTGCGCGTCGCCGTCACGCTCAATTTCGTCATCCACCGACGCAACATCGATCAAATCGACGCAATGCTCGCGATAGCCGAATCTTCGAGCGCCACTCGCATCGAATTTGCCAACGTTCAATACTATGGATGGGGCTTCGCAAATCGCGACAGCCTGCTACCCACGCGCGCGCAGCTCGATGAATCGCTCGCCAAAATCAAATCCGCCGAAGAACGCCTCCGCGGCAAAATCCGCATCGAATCCGTCGTCCCCGACTACTACGCAAAATATCCCAAACCATGCATGGGCGGCTGGGGCCGCAAATTAATGTTGATCGCTCCGAGCGGCGAAGCTCTTCCCTGCCACGCCGCAAAAATCATTCCCGGCCTTCGATTCGCCAACGTCAAAGAGCAATCCCTCGCCGAAATTTGGCGCGAAAGCGACGCCTTCCAGAAATTCCGCGGCGAGAGTTGGATGCAAGCTCCGTGTAGCACCTGCGATCGCCGCACCATCGACTTCGGCGGCTGCCGCTGCCAAGCCCTGCTCCTCACCGGCGACGCCGCCGCCACCGATCCCGTCTGCACCCTCTCCCCCAACCGCCCCAAAATCGACGCCGTCCTCGCCGCCATCAACTCCGGCGCACCCAACGACTCCGCCACGCTCGCGCCCGCCGTTGTAGGGGCGGGGCTTGCCCCGCCCTCAATCCGCCAAGGCGACGCTTCCGCCGTCGACGTCCGCCCCGAATGGCTCTACCGCCCTAATCCTTCTTAGTCCAAACCGTTCACCCTCCCGCCGCCGGCGCCACCGCAGTCCTCATCCGCATCACCATCCTCACCGCAAACACCACGCTCGCTGCCAACACAATCACGCCAAATACCTCCAACGTGCGCGGTGCCCCAATACGCTTCGCCACACCGCCCGCGACCAACGATCCGATCGGCTGCACTCCCATAAACATCATCGCGTAAACCGCCATCACGCGGCTCCGCAACTCGTCCGGCACGCGATTCTGCACCGTCGTATTCGTCGCCGCCATCATCGATGTCGCCGCAAACCCCACAACAAATAAAACCGCCGACGAAAACCAGAACACCGTCGAATACGAAAACAGAATCAAGCACACCGACGAAATGATCGCCGCCCCCGCAATCCACTTCGCCAATCCCTTGAAATTCTTCCGAGTCGCGAATTGCAACGCGCCCAGCGCAGCACC
>DATAMU010000937.1:0-4849 GCA_036266605.1 Candidatus Acidiferrum sp.
GAGATCCTCCGCTCCGTCCCAACGTCAGCGCGCGTTCGCGACGACTGGGGCCAGGACGGCTTCGAAGTCACGCTGAAAGTCGATCCCGACCGCGCCAATCTCGCAGGCGTCACCAATCAAGATGTCGCGCAATCCTCCGCAGCAGCTCTCAGCGGCACCGCCGTCACCACGCTCCGGCGCGGTGACCAACAAATTCCTGTCGTCTCCCGCCTCCGCGCCAGCGAACGCGCCAGCCTTTCCGACCTCAACAGCCTTTACGTCTACTCCTCCTCTTCCCAAAGCAAAGTCCCGCTGCTCGAAGTCTCGCGCATCGAAAACATTCTCCAGACTCTCCGCATCCGCCATCTCGAACACTTCCGCACCATCTCCGTCCAAAGCTTCACGCGCCCCGGCGTCCTCCCATCCGAAGTCTTCAACGCCGCCGCACCCAAGCTTCAGCAACTTCAGGCCTCGCTCCCACCCGGCTATCGCATCATCATCAGCGGCGAACAAGCCAAGCAGCAGCAAGGCTTCGTCAACCTCGCCATCGTCATGGCCATCTCCATCGCCATGATTTTTCTCGCGCTCGCGTTCCAGTTCAAACACGCGGTCAAACCGATCCTCGTCCTCGCTGCCGCACCCTACGGCGTCGTCGGCGCCCTGATCGCGCTCTACGTTATGGGTTCCGCCTTCGGCTTCATGGCCGTCCTCGGAATCGCCAGCCTCGTCGGCGTCATCGTTAGCCACGTCATCGTCCTGTTCGACTTCATCGAAGAAATGCATGAAAAAGGTGAGCCGCTCGAAGAAGCGCTTCTCGACGCAGGCATCGTTCGCCTTCGCCCCGTGATGATCACCGTCGGCGCCACTGTGCTCGCACTTTTTCCGCTAGCCATGCACGGAGGTCCGCTCTGGCAACCGCTCTGCTACGCGCAAATCGGCGGCCTCGGCGTGGCCACCTTCATCACGCTGCTTCTCGTACCCGTCCTCTATTCAATCTTTGTGATGGACCTAAAACTTGTGACGTGGGGTAAAGTCGAGCCTCACACCGACCCGCATTTGGGAAAGGCTGAGTAATGTTCGAACGAATCTCAATCTCCATCTTCGCAGCTTTGCTGCTGATCCTCGCTCCTGCAAAAGCCCAAGCTCCAAACGCACCAAGCAGCAACACCATCACCACAGACAAAACCACCGACCTTATGCGCCAGATGAGCTCCTCATTCGAGAATCTCGTCAACCGCGTCTCGCCCGCCGTCGTCGAAGTTCAGGTCACCGGTTTCGGCTCCGACGACGATGATGACGACGACAACGGCAGCAACGCCAAATCCAGCTCCATCGGGCGCCAGCGCAGCCTCGGCTCCGGCGTCGTGGTCGATCCAGACGGCTACATCATCACGAACTATCACGTCGTCAAAGGCGCTGAACGCGTCCGCGTCGTTCTCACCCCGCAGACCAACACTTCGCATCCCTCTTCGTTTCTCAAATCGCGCGGCAAAATCCTCCCCGCGAAAATCGTTGGTTTCAGCAAGAAAATCGACCTCGCCGTCCTCAAAGTCGAAGCGACGGATCTCCCCACGCTCCAGATCGGCCGCTACGAAAAAATTCAAAAGGGCCAGCTCGTACTCGCCTTCGGCAGTCCCGAAGGCCTCGAAAACTCCGTCAGCATGGGCCTTGTCAGCTCCGTCCTCCGCCAGACCGATCCCGACGACACCATGGTCTACATCCAGACTGACGCCGCCATCAATCCCGGCAATAGCGGCGGTCCGCTCGTGGACGCCGATGGCAACGTCGTCGGCATCGACACTTTCATCTACACAAAATCCGGTGGCAACGAAGGCATCGGCTTCGCCATTCCCAGCGGCATCGTGCGCTACGCTTACGAGCAAATTCGCAAATATGGACGCGTCCGCCGCCGCTCCATCGGCGCCGACGTCCAGTCGCTCACGCCCGATCTCGCGCAAGCTCTCGGCATCACGCCCGACATCGGCGTCATCGTTTCCGATGTTTTCCCCGACGGCCCAGCGGCCAACGCCGGCCTCAAGCCCGAAGATGTCGTCGTCGCTCTCGACGGATTTCCCGTGGACAACCTTCCGCTTTTCACGCTCGGCCTCTACCTGATGAATCATGGCGACTCCGCAAAAGTCACCGTCGTCCGCGCCGGCAAAAAAATCGACCTCGTTCTCCCCATCTACGAACCGCGTAACGATGCCGCGCGTCTCTCCGATCTCGGCGATCCCACAAAAGACGTCATTCCGCGCCTCGGCATCGTCGGCACCACTGTCACAGCCGAGGTCGTTGAAATTCTCGGCGAACTTCGCATCCCCTCTGGCGTGCTCGTCACATCGATCGTTGCAGATCGCCTCGCCGTTGACTCCGGTCTCAGCGCCGGCGACATCATCCACTCTCTCAATCGCAAACCCGTCAAAACCGTGGACGAACTTCGCGCCGCCTTCACCGCCCTCAAACCCGGCGAACCCGCCGCCATGCAAGTCGAACGCAACAACAAACTGACCTACGTCACCTTCGAAATGGAATAGCATCTATTCTCGCCGATTGTAGGGGCGGGGCTTGCTCCGCCCACCCGACGAGTTGACGCGAACTCTCGATGATTTTGGCATTTGGTGCCGCACCCTCAGGTTGGAGAGGGTGCGGGTTTAGACTCAACCGAGCCCAGCGCGTTCGCTTGCCACTGATCTCAAAAATTTAGTCAACCCCACCGACCAAGCCCAACCCAAACTCCGACAATCCCAACGGCCACCGCCGCAAAGACCAATCCCGTCGCACAAACCAGCACCGACGCCCGCCAAACATCCGTCTCGTCCTCACCCGCCGCCGGATCACCCGCATCCCCCACCCAAACGTCCGTCACCAGCGCCCCGCCGTTCCAAATCGGCCCGATCAGCTTCCGCTGTATCCCACCTGCCGCAGCCGCCTCGCTCCAACCCGAATTCGGTCCCGCAAAGATCGCATGTTGCTGCCAGCCAACGCGCAACGCCTTCGCCCCAGAACATCGCGGCACAAACACGGCCACCGCCGAAATCAAAATCCAAGTCAGCCGCGCCGGCACAAAATTCATCACGTCATCCGCCCGCGCCCCACACCACCCAAACTTCAGATATCGCGCCGTCTTATTGCCCACCATCGAATCCATCGTGCTCACAACCTTAAACAGCACCAGCCCGGGCAATCCCGCTACGACATACCAAAAAATCGGACTCGTAAATCCATCCGTTAGATTTTCGCTGAGGCTCTCAATCGCTGCTCGTCGGCAAGCTGCAATATCCATCCGATCGGTATCGCGACCCACAAGCTGTGCAATCGCTACGCGGGCGCCGCCTAAATCCCCAGCCCGCGCCGCCCTCTCCACAGCCCACGAATGTTTCAACAAATCCCGCAACGCCAAACACGAATACGCCAAGAAAATCTCCACCGCCAACAACAACTTCCAGCCCACCAGCAACGCCGCAACCAGCAGTGCCGCGGTCCCGCCCACCCAAACAATCGCCAAAAGAAAAAACAGCGCGATCCCCCCGCCGAATCCATCCGCACCAACCCGTCGCAGCACACGCTCAAACATCGTCAGCGTATGCCCCATCAATCGAATCGGATGCAACGGATAAACCGGATCACCCAACAGCAAATCCAGAATCACTGCCGCAGCCAAAACAACCGCGTGCGGCCGAAACATCTCAGCCACCGTGGCCCAATTTGCGGAAACGTCTAGCGCCACTTCTGCGACCACCCCAACGCAATCGCCGCATATACCCCACGCGCCGCCTGCTCCGGATCCACATCCGCCAGCCGCACATAAAACTCCACCCACGCATCCGGCTTAGCTGCCAGACTCGTCGCCAGCGTGGCCACCTGCTGCCGAAAAATATCCCGCGCCGCACTCGCAGGCACAGTCCCCACCCGAATCCGATCCAACACAGCCGCGATTGCATAAGCCGCAGCAGCAACCTTTGGCTCATACACCACCGACTGAAAATTCTTCTTCAACAATTCCAACTCGCGCTCGCTCAACAGCGGTGCCAACTCCGTTAAACAATCCGCCTCGCGCACTCCGTATTGCCCTAGCGCATGAAACAGTAGCCGCGTCGAACTCACCTCCAGCCCGTTCTGCCACCGCAACGCCTCCAGCGTCGCATCCCGCACCGCCACTCCAATCAACTCCCCCAGTTTCGAATGTGGACTCGTACTCACGAATTCCTTCGCGCCATCATCCACACGCAACACCGCCGCCACGCAATACTGATCCGTCCCAGTCCCCGTCGCGAAATCCGCCGAATACAAACTCCGCACCGCCAATCGCTGCAGCGCCGCTGACTTCGCCTCCGTCATCGTAATCACCGCCCGCGCCAGCGCACCCTCCGTCAGCGCATGATTGATCAGCAACATCGTATTGATCGTCCCGACAACCGGCGTAGGCACTGCAGGCGCCGTCACTTTCTCCCAGCCTGCCTCCGTCTCCCGATACGACGCCGGATCGCCCGCGCAAGCCGCATTCCCATGCACCCCTGCCGTCACCACCGCCGTCACCGTCACATTCAAATCGCTGGCCGCCACCACCGCCGCATAATTCATGTTAGCCGCCGTCTGCATCGACGCGCTCACCGTCGGGTCGATCTCAATTTCCCCACACGACGAATCGTGATACGCCTCACCCCCTGTAATCGCCGCATGCCTCTCGCGATGGTCTGTCCCTTCGCAACTCTGATGATTCACCAAATACCGCAGCCCCTCCCGCTGCCCGCCATTCTTCGGCGAAGTACTGATCACCCGATGCGCCACCAGCAACTCCGCCACGACAAATCGCCCGCTGCGCACCAGCCGGAACTCCGGCGCAACTCGCAACACTTCGCCATTCATCGCC
>DATAMU010000938.1:0-5742 GCA_036266605.1 Candidatus Acidiferrum sp.
CCGCCGCTCACTCTAGGCTAGCGGCTGTGTCCTGCTGCTACATCGCGCATGCGCACCCGGTACGCTCACGTCACCGAAACACGCAAATTACGCGACTGAAACCTTGGCGTAATCCGCGGCCAGACACACTGGCTCCATGCCAACCATCGCGGTTCTGGTTCAGGATTGTGAAGGGCCGATCACATCGAGCCCTTCGTTTTCTGTCAGTCTGGCTCAAAACGTTGCCGACTTAGAAGAGTGCCAGCGGCTGCGGTATCAGGTCTTCAATCGCGAGTTGGGTGAGGGGCTGGCGGCTTCCGAACGCACGGGCCTGGATCGAGATCGTTTCGATTGGGTATGCGACCACTTGATGGTGCGCGATCTCGCGACGGGCGTGTTGGTCGGTACCTACCGGATGCAGACCGGGTATCGCGCGCAAGGGAATCTCGGATACTACAGCGAGCAACTTTTTGATTTCGCACCGTTCGAAGGGATTCGCGGCGAATTGCTTGAATTGGGGCGCGCGTGCGTTCACAGCGATTATCGGAATACGACAGCGCTGGGGATGCTCTGGAAAGGGATCGCGTCGTATGCGGCGCTTTGCAACGCGCGATACATGATTGGGTGCAGCTCGATCACTTCGCAGGATGAGAGCGAAGGAGCGGGGCTGTTTGAACAGCTGCGCGAGAAATATTTGGCGCCGGAGGGGTTGCGGACGTTGCCGAAGGAGACGCATCGTTGCCGTGCCGGCGAAAGCAATTTGCAGGCTGCACCGATTCCAGAGCCGCCTCGATTGTTTCGTGCGTATCTCGATATTTCGGCGCGGCTTTGCGGGCCGCCGGCGATTGACCGTGAATTTGGAACGATCGACTTTTTGACACTGCTTGATCTACAGGTCATACCGCAGCGACTGCGCACTCGATTTTTTTCATGAGTTGAATGAGCCAGCTTAGCCGGCACTGGCCTGCGATTGTTCTTGCAGACTTCGGCTCGCAAATTCCAAGGCTCGATCGACTTGCGCGCCGTCGTTGACCTTCCCGCGAGCAAAATCGCGACTACCGCCGCCTTTGCCAGTGAATTGTTCGAACGTGCGCTTGAGCAGCGCGTTCATGTCTTTCGCGGCAGATGGGTGCTGCGAGAAAATCAACTGACCACTGCCCTTGTGGCCAACGAGCGCGATCACGTCTTCTGACTTCGCGAGTTGTGTCGAGTAGAAGCCGAGATAATCGGCTTGGGTGCCTTCATCGAACGCTCGAACGACGACCCGGGCATTTCCGGCAACGACCGCGGTGGACTCCAACGAAGCGGTGGACTCCAATTCGGCGAGACGCTGCAACAGGCTTTTCAATTCTTTAAAGTTGGCATCGCGTTCGCTGACGACACGCGCGGCGGCGTCTGGCAAGTCGTCGGGTGCACAACCGAGATTCGCGGCGGCGCGCGCAATCGAACGAAAGTCATTGCGCGCCAATCGCTCCGAACGCGCGCCACACGCGAATTCCACTCGCCAGTCCTGACGCATCTTGGTGCAGCGGCGTACGAGCAGCGTTCCGATCTGCGCCGTGCGTCGCACATGCGTGCCGCCACAGGGCTGCAAATCAGCGCCTTCGATCTCAATCGCGCGCAGGATTCCGGTGCGCTCGACTTCTTTGCGCACGCCCATTTGTGCCAGTTGCTCTTGCGTGCCGTAACGCACGTTGATGGGCCGATCTTCGAAAATAATGCGGTTCGCCGCGCGCTCGGCGCCTTCGAGGATCTCGAGCGTAGGCTCCGCGCCACGAAGATCGATCGAACTGAGCTCCGCGCCAAGATGAAACGAAACCGTTGGGCGGCCGAAGCGCTCTTGAAACATCGCGGAGAGCAAGTGCTGGCCAGTGTGCTGCTGCATGTGATCGAAACGGCGAGGCCAATCGACGCAGCCGTGAACCGGCCCCGGTTGCAACTCTCGATCGACAATGTGAATGATTTCGTCGCCCTCGTCGCGCACATCGAGCACGTTCGCGTCATCAAGCTTGCCGCGATCGAACGGCTGACCGCCTGACGCCGGATACAGCGCTGTCTCGTCGAGAACGACTTCCCACGCCGGCGTCGTGCCGTGAACGCACGGTTCGCACGTCAGCACTTTCGCCTCGAAATCACGCGCGAAGGAATCGTCGTAGTAGATGCGGTGAGTGATCATGATTGGGTCGTAGATTTCTTGCAGAGAGCTAGCTTTGCAAGGCGCGCTGCCAAGCTTCCGCGTACTTATATCCTGTGCCGGTATTGAACAGTACGACTTTTTCTTCCGGCTTGATCCAGCCAGACTCGGCGAGCTTGCGCGCACCGCTCACGGTCGCAGCACCTTCCGGCGCCGCGAAAATTCCTTCCCGTGACGCGAGCTCTTTGCCATCCAAAAGCATCTCGGCGTCGCTCACGGTCAGAGCTGTACCGTTTGTCTGCTTCAGCATTTTCAGCATCATGAGGTCGCCTAGCGGTCCGGGCACGCGGAGGCCCGACGCCATCGTTGCCGCATTCGGGAAAAACTCCGCCTTTTCGCGATGCGCTTCCCACGCCCGCACGATCGGCGCGCAACCTTGCGCCTGCACCGCAACCATGCGCGGCCGTTCAGCGCCTATCCAACCCATCTCCTGCATTTCATCGAACGCCTTGCACATACCAATCAAGCCGACGCCGCCGCCGGTCGGATACAAAATCACGTCGGGCAGCTTGCCGCCAAATTGCTCCCATAGCTCGTAGCCCATCGTCTTCTTGCCTTCAACGCGATACGGCTCTTTGAGCGTCGAGACGTCGTACCAGCCTTCTTTTTCTTTATTCTCGGCAACGTATTTCCCGCAATCCGAAATCAAGCCGTCGATTTTGATTACCGTGGCGCCAAATGCCTGGCACTCCATCATGTTGGCCACGGGAGTGTCGCTGGGCATCACGATCACCGCTCCAAGCCCGCCGGCGGCGGCGTAGGCAGCGAGAGCACCACCAGCATTGCCCGCAGTGGGAGCCGCAAGCGTCTTTGCTCCGAGCTGTTTAGCTCGGCTCACGGCAGCGGTCATACCCCGCGCCTTGAACGAGCCCGTTGGATTGAGCCCCTCGTCCTTCACATACAGATTCTTCAGACCCATCGAAGCGCCGAGCTTCGCCGCCGGAATCAGCGGCGTCATGCCTTCGCCCAAAGAAACGGTCGCGCCATTGGGCAAGACTTCGGCGTATCGCCACAGCGTACGCGGGCGCGTCTCCAAATTCTTGAGCGTTAACGTTTCGGCGGCTTTCTTGAGGTCGTAGCGCGCCATCAGCGGCCGCCCGCACAAACAAACGTGCTGCTCGAAATTCGCATCGAACCGCTTTTGGCAATTCGAGCAGATCAGTTCCAAAACGTTCGTCGTCGGTGTCATCGTCGGTTGCGTTGCCATAATGCGTAATTTTAGCACAGGCCTTTTTGGGCTATTCTTACGCCTCCCTGCCCTTCAGGCCAGCCGAGGAGCGGTGCGGTTTCACGCTACAATTGAGGCTGCGAGAATCCATGCCTGTACGCCTTATCGCGCTCGATATCGACGGCACGCTGCTCGACAGCCGCTGGAAACTGCCTGAAGCGAACCGCGCGGCTGTTTCCGAGGCGACGCGACGCGGTATCGAGGTCGCGCTCGTCACCGGCCGCCGCTACGATTTCGCCATGCCCATCGCCCGCGAACTCGACTCGCCGCTGACAATGATCGTCAGCAACGGGGCGCTCGTGCGCACGCAGGACGGCAAAACGCATGTCCGAAATCTGCTCGCGCTCGAAACCGCCCGAAAAGTTTTGCACCTGACGCTGCCGTGGCGCGAAGGTGTCGGCGTCGTGTTCGACCGTCCGCGCGAAGGGCAGCTCGTGCTCGAGTCATTCGAAACCGACGACCCGATTCGCCAGGCGTACTACGACCGCAACAAGGAATTTCTGGGCTGCGCCAAACCGCTGGAAAGCTGTCTGACCGAAGATCCGCTGCAAGTCATGCTTTCCGGCAAGGTCCAGCCGATGCGTGAGGCCGAGGCAACCCTTCGCGAAGCCGCGTTCTCGGATGAGTATCGGCTCGCCGCGACCGTATACGAGAGCCGCGATTTCGCGATGATCGACGTGCTCCATCCCGACTGTTCGAAAGGCGCGGCGCTTGCCGAGTGGGCGGCGATCCGCGGCTACGATCGTGGCGAAGTCATGGCCGTGGGGGACAATCACAACGACATCGAGATGCTCTCGTACGCGGGGATTCCGATTGTGATGGGCAACGGCGTGGCGGAATTGAAAAATTTCGGCTGGCATCAGACAGCCAGCAATGATGAGAATGGCGTCGCGGTGGCGATCGAGAAATTCGCTCTGCGCGAGGCGGCCTCGTGCGTGTGAAATCGACACGAGGTTCGCGCGGCCGTGTACTTGGCGCGATGGCGGCGGCTCTCACGCTGACACTTACCTGTGCAGGATTCGCTACCTCTGCGCGAGCCGAATATATCGTTCTTCGCAGCGGACAGCGGTTGCATGTCAGCGGCTATCGGTTACTCGACGGAAAGTATCGTTTGCAGATCGAGGGTGGGATTGCCGAGATGCAGGCGGAAGAAGTCGTTGCGATCGAACCCGAAGAGGTCTTTGTTTCGAATCCGCCGGCTGTGGCAGCGGCCAAGGGCCCTTTTCGCGATTTGATCGAAGCTGCCGCATCACGTTACAACGTCGATGCCGAACTGATCGCCAGCATCATCGCCGCTGAATCCAACTTCGAGCCCAAAGCGATTTCGCGACGGAATGCGCGAGGATTAATGCAGTTGCTGCCGACAACTGCGGCGCGCTTTGGCGTTCACAATATTTTTGATCCTGCTGAGAACATCGATGCGGGCACGCACTATCTCAGCCAGTTGCTCGTGCTCTACAAGAACGATCTCGCGCTCACGCTTGCCGCTTACAACGCCGGTCCGCTTCGCGTGCAGAAATACGGGCGTGTCCCGCCTTACGCAGAAACTCAGTTGTACGTTCGAAAGGTCCGCACCGCGTACGCAAAGCGCAAGGCCGGACCGACCGTGGCGTCCGGAAGCTCTACAACTAGCGCGCCCAGTGCCGCGACAGTCGCAGCGGCGACTACCCCCGCCGGTTCATAGCTTCGACAATTAGGCTATTTGTGTTTTTCAATCGCGATCGGCCCGAATCAAGGCTGATTCGGCGTTAGCGGCTGGTCCGGTGGCGGTTGCGAACTCGGATTCTGCCCACCATTCGGCGTATTGCCATTCGGATTCTGATTTTGATTCGGCTGGTTCTGCTGACCAAAGCTTGATCCACCGAAGCTCGACCCGCCAAAACTCGAACCATTCGGATTCGCTCCGTTCATTGGCTGGCCAGGATTCTGCCCGAACGCGCCGCCGCCAACCCCCGTGCCGGTGCCGCCCATTCCCATGGCGTCCTTCGACGGGTCCCAGATAAATTCGAACTGGTGATAATTCGTGGCCTTCTCGTAGACGATCACCGATTTGTGGTTCGCCTTGCTGCCGATTCCGATGATGTTTCCGCCGACGAAGCTCGAAGTGTCGACTGGCTGGATTTGATTCGAATTTCCTGAACCGTCACCGGACGGATTATTCGGATCCTGATTCTGATTCGTCCCCGCAGCGCTATTCTGCCCCTGCTGCCCGTTGTTTCCATTCTGATTCTGATTGTTGTTCTGCGATCCAAATCCGCCCTGCGACCCAAAGCTGCTGCCCGTCGAATTAAAATTTCCGCCGCCCGCTCCGTTGTTAAACGCGCTGCCCGAATTTCCCTGC
>DATAMU010000939.1:0-2846 GCA_036266605.1 Candidatus Acidiferrum sp.
TGCGCTACGGTTAGCATCAGCGTCGTGAGCGAGTCCTTGATCTGCTCGTTCTCGAGCTGTTCGAGATCCTGCGTTTCGGTTTTGTGTTCCTTTTTGATGATCTCGAAGTCGGGCTGCACGGCGTCCATGCTGACGACGTGATCCGTTTCGTCGAGATCCATGCCGTTGACGCCGCCGGCGTTGCGTCCCATCGCGCGCACTTCGGTTTCGCGGAAGAGGATCGCCTGGCCTTCGTGGCTAGCCAAGAAGATCATCTTCTTGCCGTCGGTCAGCTTGGCGCCGATGAGTTCGTCCTTCGCTTCGAGATTGATGGCGATGATTCCGGTCGATCGCGGATTCGAGAATTCCGCGAGCGCCGATTTTTTCACCGTGCCGCTCTTGGTCGCCATGAAAACGAAGCGGCCTTCTTCCTCGAGGTCGCGTGCGGCGACAAGCGCAGTGAGCTTTTCGTCTTCGGAGAATTTCACAAGGCTCGAAATCGCCTTGCCACGCGTGGCGGCCGCGGCTTCGGGCAGCTCGTAAACTTTCAGCCAGTAGACGCGCCCCTTCGACGTGAACAGCAAAATGTAGCTGTGCGCCGATGCGATGAAGAGATGCTCGACGAAATCTTCTTCCTTCGTCTTCGCACCGATGCGTCCCTTTCCGCCGCGCGATTGGTGGCGATAGGTTTCGGCTGCGGTGCGCTTGATGTAGCCGGCGTGGCTAACCGTGATCAGCATCTCCGTGTCGGCGATCAGGTCTTCGAGCTTGATCTCGTCGACCTTATCGACGATCTGCGTCCGGCGATCGTCGCCGTACGCCTTGTGGACTTCCTTCAGCTCGGCGGTGATAACCGACTTGAGCTTCCGATCGCTCGACAAAATTTCTTCGAGCTCGGCGATGATCTCGCGGATCGACTTCAATTCCTTGAGAATGTCATCAACCGAGAGCTGCGTGAGGCGGTGCAACTGCAATTCGAGAATCGCATCGACCTGGACCGGTGTAAGGCCGACCGCTCCGTTGCGCGAAACAACTGCGGCTTCGCCTTCGAGCGGACCGACTTTATATTTGCGGCCATCGAGCTTCACGCCGGCGATTTTCTTCGGTTTGCCGTTTTCGGTGATCGTGACGTCTTGCTCGCTGAAAAACGCGAGCAAGTTTTCACGCGCGTTGGCGCGGCTGGCCGATCCACGGATGATGCGAATCACGTCGTCGAGATAATCGAGCGCGATTTGGTAACCGATCAAAATGTGTTCGCGCTCGCGGGCCTTGCGCAGTTCGTAAAGCGAACGCCGGCGCACCACTTCGATGCGGTGATCGATGAACAGCTTGATCATCGGGATCAAGCCAAGCTCTCGCGGCTGCCCGGCGACGATCGACAGCAGGATCATGCCGAACGATTCCTGCATCTGCGTCTGCTTGAACAAATTGTTCAGGATGAGCTGCGATTCTTCACCGCGCTTGATTTCGATGACGATGCGCATGCCTTCGCGCGAAGATTCGTCGCGAACATCCGCGATGCCTTCGATCTTCTTGTTCTGCACGAGGTCGGCGATGCGCTCGATGAGCTTGGCTTTGTTGACCTGATACGGAATCTCGGTGATGACGATATTTTCTCGGTCCTTGCCGACTTCTTCGATCGCTGCCTTTGCGCGCATCACAAAGCTGCCGCGGCCGGTTTTATAGGCGGCTTCGATGCCTTCGCGTCCCGCGATGTACGCGCCGGTCGGGAAATCGGGACCGGGGACGATCTTCATGATTTCTTTGAGAGTGGTGTCGGGCTTTTCAATCAGCAAAATCGCGGCGTCGACAATCTCGCGCAAGTTGTGCGGTGGAATGTTCGTAGCCATACCGACGGCGATACCGCTCGCGCCGTTGACGAGAAGATTCGGAATTCTCGACGGAAGAACGACGGGTTCTTCGCGTGTCTGATCGAAGTTCGGTGTGAAATCGACGGTGTCTTTTTCGAGGTCGGCAAGAATGTCTTCGGTGATCTTCGCCAGCCGCGCTTCCGTGTACCGCATTGCCGCTGGTGGATCGCCGTCAACGGAGCCGAAATTTCCCTGGCCGTCGATTAACATGTAGCGGAGGTTGAAATCCTGCGCGAGGCGAACGAGCGCGGGGTAGATAACGGCTTCACCGTGCGGGTGATAGTTGCCGGAAGTGTCGCCGCAGATCTTGGCGCATTTACGGTAGCCGCGATTCGACGCGAGGCCGAGATCGTTCATCGCCACCAGGATGCGGCGCTGCACCGGTTTTAAGCCGTCGCGCACATCGGGCAACGCGCGCGCGATGATCACGCTCATCGCGTAGTCGAGATACGATTTCCGCATCTCCGCTTCAATATCGATCGGCAAAAGTATGGAAGTGTTTTTCTCGTCCGCCATTTTCCCTCAGTGACTTGTGATTCGTGATTGGTGACTCATCGCCACCAATCGAAAATTCTTAGTGCGCACTACCTGTTGCCTTGAGCCCAAGCCTTCACCGTGTCAAAGGCATCGGCAGCGTTGGTGAAACGGCGCGGGCCGAATTCTGCTTCGATACGGCGCAAGAATTCATCGCGGTCAGCTTCACTTGCAAATTCAACCGCGACGCCGCGATTCGTGTCCGGTGCATCCATCGACACAGCGCGAAAATCACTGCAACTCAATCCGCGCAAACCCGGCAACGTCGTCCAACCCAACTGGTACATCATCCGCGGTCTTTCGATGAAGGCCGCAGTAGATAGAACGCCACCAAACCTATCGCCATCACGACCACAATCCCCGTCGCATCGACTTCGAAGTTCAACCGATACAAATCCGCGGCCGAGGGATCAATCGCCAGCGTCGACCGCCAACTTCGGAACTGACGAAATGCATCTACTG
>DATAMU010000940.1:0-2293 GCA_036266605.1 Candidatus Acidiferrum sp.
GAGGGCGGCGACGCGGCGGAGGTAGGCTTCGGCGTAGGTGGCAGCGCGCTCCTTGCCTTGCTCGATGTCGGAGACTTCTTCGGATGGGGCGATCCACTGTTTGGCTGCGACGTTGTAGACCGAGGCTTGGATGCCTTGCGCATTGCGCTCGGAAAAGAGGCGCAAGTGTTCCGTGCCAACCTTGATTTCGGCCCACACGCCTTCGTCGAGCATGGCGGATACTGTGCCATGAGGAGTGGAATTTCGCTACCCGTACGAAAGTACAGCTGAGTTGGGGGATGTCAGCTATTGGCGTTTGCTAATGTGGCGGAGCATGTCGTGGTGGCGAGTGGTGAAATTGAAAGCTGAGATCCTTCGCTGCGCTCAGGATGACAGCGCATTTATGTTTTTGTTGCATTTGATTAAGAGTGAGCCATGAGGCTCCGCGACGAGGTTTTAGCAAGACGCAATGGCCGGGCGGGGCAAGCCCCGCCCCTACAAGATTCCAGCGCAATTCGGCGCGCGGGTGTGATTAGTTGTGGTTGGGGGTGTAGACGCGGACGTAGTCGATCAGCATGGATTGAGGATAGGTGGAAGTGGAATCGGGTGAGCCGGGCCAGTCGCCGCCGACGGCGACGTTGAGGAGCAGGAAGTAGGGGTGATCGAAGACCCAGGAGCCAGCGATTTCTGAGGGAGTGGGAGGAGCGGTTGAACCCGGGATGTTGATTGGGGATTGCGGTGTGAAAGTGGCGAATTGGGTTTGGTCGATGTAGAAGCGGATTTCGGTGGGTTCCCATTCGACGGCATAGACGTGGAAGTTTTCGTAGAAATCTTTGCCGCTGGCGAGGCGAGCGGGAGCGGTGAGGTCGGTGGCGGTGCCGTTCGAAAGCGGGCCGTGGATGGAGCCGTGGACGGTGGCAGGCTCCTTGCCGATATTTTCCATGATGTCGATTTCGCCGCACTTCGGCCAGCCGACCCTTTTGATGTTATCGCCAAGCATCCAGAAGGCGGGCCAGATGCCTTGGCCTTGCGGGATTTTGATGCGGGCTTCGAAACGGCCAAAGGCTTGAGTGAAGAGGCCTTGTGTTTTCAGGCGGGCGGAAGTGTATTCGCGGGCGATATGATCGGCGCCTTCGAAATTTTCTTTGCGCGCGGTGATGACGAGGTTGCCGTTTTCGATGTGGGAGTTTTCGCGGCGGTCGGTATAGGTCTCGAGTTCATTATTGCCCCAGCCCTCGCCGCCGAGGTCGTAGGTCCATTTTTTCGGGTCGGGAGCGGAGCCGTTGGGGCCGTCGAATTCGTCGGACCAGACGAGCGTGAAATTTTTTGGGGTGACGGCTGATTTCGATTGAGTGGATTGTGCTGTCGCGGCGGGGGATTGTTGTGCGGCGGATGTACAAGACGGGCACGGCGATGCCGTGCCCCTACTGATGAGGGCGACGCAGGCTGTCGCGAGAAACGCGAAGAATGCGAGGCGGGCGATTACGCGAGATTGAGGGCGCGTTTGAAGGAACCCTTTTCGTTATCGATTTTTTTCTGGAGCTGGAGAATGGCGTAGAGAACGGCTTCGGGGCGCGGAGGGCAACCCGGAACGTAAACGTCCACTGGAAGAACCTGATTGCAGCCTTGCACGATTGCGTAATTGTTGAAGACGCCGCCGGAAGTGGCGCAGGCGCCCATAGAAATGACCCACTTGGGTTCGGGCATTTGATCGTAGAGCTGGCGAACGACGGGAGCCATTTTTTGCGAGAGGCGGCCGGCAACGATCATGAGATCGGCTTGGCGCGGCGAAGGGCGAAAGACTTCAGCTCCGAAGCGCGCGACGTCGAAACGGGCGGCGGCCATAGACATCATTTCAATGGCGCAGCAGGCGAGGCCGAATCCGAGAGGCCAGATGGAGCTGCGGCGGGCCCAGTTCACGGCTTTGTCGAGCGTGGTGAAGATGATGCCTTCGTCTTCGAGCAGCTTGCCGAAGTCGTCGGGCTTTGTGAGGGTGACGTTCTTGCCGAGAGATGTGCTCATTGGGCCTCGTCGAGACTATTTTCGCACATTGAATGGCGGGAAACAAACGGGTGTGTTGCGAAGATTTATTGGATGCATTCAAGCACTACGTCGAGAGATCCGACCTCAGGGGCTGAAGCCCCCTTGCTGGCGTGAATCGAACGGCACGGCTGAAGCCGTGCCCTCACGACGTTCGCGTTTTGAGCGCAAAAAAAATTGGAAGATGCTGTTGGAAGCTGAGTGTAAGCCGGCGCTACCAGACGATGGCTTTACCGTCGGCGAAGGTGAGTTCGGTGCCGGGCGAGGCGTTTTC
>DATAMU010000941.1:0-2271 GCA_036266605.1 Candidatus Acidiferrum sp.
GGTTAGGGATGGCGGCAGACATGAAGGGCTCCTCGAAGCCGAATGACGAAAGTTTGAGTAATCGGGGATAGTGTCTAGCGAATCTGGAATGGGGACAAGTGGGGGATTTGCGGTGATATCGCGGTTGGAGAAATGGTGTCCGGATGAGCGGGAGCGACATCGAAGGCAGTGGGAGTTGAGCAGAGGAGTTGAATTGGTCAAAGGCGGCGCGGGAGCGCCGCACGGCGTGTTGCGGGTCGGCGGTAGTGGTGGTCGAAGGATTTCGAATGGGTCGCGTGGGCGTTTGCTGAAAATTAACTTTGGCGGACTTGCTTTTTACCGGGCGTCAATATACGAACTGATGCCACGCAGGAGACTCAAGGTCATTTCTGGGTTATCTCGGAGGACTTGAGCGTTCGACGGGTCATTGTGTGGGCGTCGTTTTTACGCGCGAAGGTGTGGGACGACCTGTAGTGCTGTGCGGGAAACCTTGAGCGGCTCGACTTGGGGTGCGAGTGGCCAAGGTATGTGGCACAAGTACGGGGGCTTAGGGGAATGGCGCTTCTTTCTTTTCTCGATCGAGAAAGATCTGTTGCACATCCAGGATATAGCCGGTGGCTGGTGCCGCCTGCGGCGCTGGCGATTCATCTGGCGATTGGACAGGCGTATGCGTTCAGCGTGTTCAAGATCCCACTATCGCAATTGATCGGCGTGTCGAAACCGGCTGCGGGCGATTGGAAACAGACACAGATTGCTTGGATTTTTTCGCTGGCGATCGTGATGCTGGGATTGTCGGCGGCAGCGTTTGGAAAATGGTTGGAAGGAGCGGGGCCGCGGAAGGCGATGTTTGTGTCGGCGGTTTGCTTTGCGTTGGGATTTTACATTTCGTATTTCGGAGTGATCTCGCATCAGTTGTGGTTGCTTTATTTGGGATACGGGTTCGTCGGCGGGATTGGATTGGGGCTCGGATACATTTCGCCGGTCTCGACGCTGATCAAATGGTTTCCGGATCGACCTGGGCTGGCGACGGGAATGGCGATCATGGGATTTGGCGGCGGCGCGATGATCGGGGCGCCGCTGTCGATCAAGTTGATGGCATTTTTTAAGTCGGCAGGGGATCTTGGAGTCGGAAGAACGTTCCTGGCGATGGGAACGATTTATTTTATTTTCATGATGTTTGGCGTGTTTACGATTCGCGTGCCGCGCGATGGCTGGAAGCCGGAGGGATGGACGCAGCCGGCGAGGGCGAACGCGATGATCACGACGCACAACGTGGATGTGAATACGGCGTTTGGGACGAAACAATTTTGGTTGCTGTGGATCGTACTGTGCACGAACGTTACGGCTGGAATTGGGATCATCGAGCAGGCGTCGCCGATGATTCAGGAACTGTTTAAGGGTGCGATTGGACCGGTGGCGGCTGGCGGATTTGTGGGGCTGCTGAGTCTCTTTAATATGGCCGGCAGATTTTTCTGGTCGTCGGTGTCGGATTACATTGGGAGGAAGCCGACTTATTTTGTGTTTTTTGCGCTGGGAGCGGTGTTGTATTTCTTTTTGCCGCAGACGGGCGCGAATCATTTGAATTCGATCGCGTTGTTTGTGGGGATATCGGCGATTTTGCTGAGCATGTACGGCGGAGGATTTGCGACGGTGCCGGCGTATCTGCGCGATTTGTTTGGGACGTATCACGTGAGTGCGATTCACGGGAGATTGCTGACGGCGTGGTCTGCGGCAGGGGTGCTGGGGCCGGTGCTGGTGAATTACATGCGCGAGGCGCAGTTGGCGCGCGGAGTGGATAAGACGAGTGCGTATCAGACGGTGTTACATGTGATGGCGGGACTGTTGGTGGTGGGATTGGTGGCGAATCTGTTGGTGCGGCCGGTGGCGGAGAAGTATTGGTTGAAGGATGGGAGTGCGGTGCCGGCGGGTGGATCGAGCGGACACTAGGTCTGAAATCGTGCGGACATGGGGCGCAGCAGTGCTACGCCCGTACACGGAGCGTGATGAATGAGCGATGGAAACACAAAGAAGTCGTCGCCGGCGATGATTTTGGCGGCCTGGGTGTTGGTGGGAGTGCCGTTGGCTTGGGGCGTGTATAACACGCTGCTGAATTCGATGAAGTTATTTCAGGCGCCGGCGGCGAATACGGCTCCGGTTCCTGCGAGTGGTGCGCCGACGAAGTAGGAAGTCCCGAGGGCGCGATGGGTGTGCTAGCGGCCGGTCTTGATTTCTTACATCGTGCGGCCCTGGGGCGCAGCAGTGCTGCGCCCCTACACGGACTTGCCTCGTTTC
>DATAMU010000942.1:0-4969 GCA_036266605.1 Candidatus Acidiferrum sp.
CGGCGAACCATTCGCTCCAAATGCCGAATGCCAACAGAGTCTCGGCATTACCCCGCGGGAGCTGGAAATACTCACCCTCGTCGCTCGCGGCCTCAGCAATCGCGAGATCGCTGCCCAGCTCTTCGTCTCTGAAAACACCGTCAAGACGCATTGTGCGCGTGTATTCGACAAGGTCGGCGCATCCCGCCGCACCCAAGCCGTCCAGCGCGGCAAAGAACTCGGCCTTCTGCCCTGACCGTATCACCCGAAAGCACGATTTCCGCTAGAATCCCCCAAAATCATCCGAAAGGATGACGACATCCGGCGCGTTTCGGCTCAATTTCGCTCCGTTCCAATTCGGTCCAACACTCGCTCTAGGAGCCTCACATGAAGAAATCCGTACTCACATTCGGCGTCATCGCCGGCGTCATGATTTCGGTCCTGATGGACCTCTCGCTTCTGCTTTCCAAAAAGATCGGCTCCGGCCACAGCATGATGCTCGGCTACACCATCATGGTGGCGTCGTTTCTGCTGATCTATTTCGGGATTCGCAGCTATCGCGACAATGAATTGGGAGGGCAGATCTCCTTCGGACGCGCATTCGCGTGCGGCATCCTGATAACCCTCATCACCACCGTCTTTTACGTCGTCTCTTGGGAAATCCTCTACTTCAATTTCATGCCGCACTTTATGGATGGCTACTTCGCGGCTCAGATTCGGCATGTACAGGCTTCCGGTCTTGATCCCGCCACCATCGCTGCGCGAGTCGCAGCCATTCAGCATTCGCAGGAGCTTTACCAAAATCCGCTCGTCAACGCGGCCTACACCTTTATCGAGCCGTTTCCGGTGGGGCTGGTTATTACTCTGATTTCGGCGGCGTTGTTGCGGCGGAAGGGGCCGGTGCAAGCCACCGGTGCACCCGCGATTGCGACCTCGTAAGGACGGTTCAGAATCGGAGGCTCCGACTGAGACCTTGGTTTGGCCAACCTGCCGGCAAGGGTGCCGGCGCTACACTTTCGCTTGGGTTTCGCTTTTAGGGGGTACCCCCCTATGTTTTCTCAAAGAGTGCGCAAGCCGTTTTGATTGAGCGAGTTATGGAATGTACGGAAAACGGGAGTGCGCAAGATGTTCAGAATGAGTTCGTTACGAGATTGCGTGTTCGATTGAGACGCACTTGTCGAGGCAAGTGGGGCGTTCCAAAATGAAAAACGCCAGCTTTTGGCTGGCAGTTGTTGAAACGCAATTTCGTATTCACCCAGCATACCACGATCTTGAGATTTGTCAAGGGGGTGCCGGGTCGGGGTGACGTCAGGCTGCTTATGTAAGAAGTGGGAGGGTGCGTAGATTCCTCTTCAGGCTGAAGCGGTGGAAGATGGCGACGATGACGCGTTCGACGCTGGCGGGTTGACGAAGCGGGCTAGCGGACGGGTACCAGGGCGGATTTCGAGGAAGCCGCACTCCCCATAGGCTTCGCCGGAGACAGTGTGACCAGCGATATGAAATATTACCGGCATGGGCGAGAACTGGGACTTCTACATCTGCAATGTGAATGACGTGGTGGCGTCCATCTATCTGAATCTGGCACTTCGTGAAACTGCGCCGGAGCGAGAGAGAGCGAATCTGCTGTGGGTGTGGGTCGAGATGAGATGGCCGACCGAGGACGGACTGTCTTCGAAGGGCGAATTCGATAACTTGTGCGAGATTGAAGACCAAATGACGGCGGCGATGAAGAGCAGGTTCGAAGCCGTTTATTGTGGGCGAATCACCACCAATGGGCGTAGAGAGTTTTACTACTACGCGGCACGCGCACAGGGGTTGGAGCAGGCGGCCGAAGAGACGTTAGAGAAATTCAACGGATATGAGTTCGAATGCGGCTCGAAACCCGATCCGGGGTGGAAGCAGTATCTTGACGTCTTATATCCCTCGGAAGAGACGCGCCAGTGCATGGAGAATCGAAAGGTGTTGGACGTACTCGAAAAAAATGGCGACACACTGCAAAGACCAAGAGACATCTCGCACTGGATTTACTTTCGCACTGATGCGGAGCGGAAAGAGTTCCTCGCCGCGGTAGTCCCGTTGCAGTACCGATTGCAATCCGAGTCCGAGATGGAAGAGAAGCCGTACCCGAAAGGGATCTGCATCGTGAGATTTCAATCCGTCAAACAGAACGAAATCGATGATGCGGTTGCGGAGCTATTTCGTCTCGCCAAGACGCATGGTGGCGAGTACGACGGTTGGGAAACACAGATGAATCCCGACTGAGGCACTTGGTTATTCGATGCGGAGGGCCTTCATGGGCTGGATGCCGGCGGCGCGGTTGGCGGGGATGATGGCGGCGAAGAAGGAGCAGATCGCCAGCGCGACTGCCGCGATCGTGAGAGCGGTCGGATCCCAAGAGGAGACGCCGTAGAGTTGGGCGGAGATGAGTTTGCCTGCGCCGACAGCGAGAGGCAGACCGAGTAAGAGGCCGAAGGCGACGCGCTGGAAGGCGCCACGGAGGACGAGGCCGAGGACTTTGCTACGGTCGGCGCCGAGGACCATGCGGATGCCGATTTCGTTGGTACGCTGCGCCACCGAGTAGGCGGTGACGCCGTAGAGGCCGATCGCAGCGAGAATCAGCGCGACTACACCGAAGAGTCCCGCGAGGCTGGCGACGGCGCGTTCCTGATCGAACGACAGATCGATTTGCTGCTGCATCGTGCGGATGTGGTTGATGGTGAGGTTGGGATCGATGTCGGAAAGAGTTTGCGTGACCAGCGGCTCGAGCCTGCCGATAGGAACTTGCGTGACGATCAGAATCCCGCCCGGGTTGTGGGTGCGTGCTTCGAGCGAGGCCATCAGCGGGTTGTCGTATTTCACGAACTGCGTGGTTGGAACGTAGAACATCGGGCGCGCAGGCTGGCTGAGAGCGAAGCCGGCGAACTTGGCATCGGCGACGACGCCGATGATACGGAATGTGCCGGCAAGTTCAGCGAGATCGAGACCAAAGTGCTGGTCGATGGGATTCTCGTCGCTCTTGAAGAAGCGTTTGACGAACGCCTGATTGACGACAGCAACCGGTGCGGTGGTTTCATTGTCGGCTGCGGTGAAATGCCGGCCCTGTAGCACGGGAACGCCGAGATGCTGCAGGTAGTCGACGCCGACGCGATCCCAGGAAGCTCCGGATTCTTCGTTGATCTTGGCGGGTGGATGGCCGGCGACCATGATCAGCTCACCCCAATTGTCGGTGAGCGGGTTGTACATGGCGACGTCGGCGCTTTCCACACCGGGGATGCGGCGCAGATTATCTTCGAGCCGCCGGCCAAAAGCGATCTGGGCCGGCAAAGGTTTTTCACTGCTGGGGCCGAGGATCTCGAGTTCGACGCGATTCGCGACCTGGAAACCAAAATCCTGATGTTCGAGTTTGTTGAGGCTGCGGCCGAGCATGGTTGCGCCGGCGACGAGGACGACGGAGAGCGTCGCTTGCGTGACGAGAAGAGCTTTGCGCGCGAAGGTGGAACGATCGGTGTTGCCGCGGCCTGTGCCGCGCAGCGCGTCAGCGGGATCGGTGCGTGTGGCGAACCACGCGGGAGCGGCGCCGAAGATTACCCCGGTGATCAGCGCAAGCGCGAACGCAAATCCGAGAACGACGAGCGAAGGCGTGGTGCTGATCGGGAGAAAGTGCGCGCTGTGAAACGCGAGAGACAGAAGGAGCTGCGCCGCCCCTGTAGCGACCACGAGGCCTGCGATGCCGCCGATGATCGCGAGCAATACGCTTTCCGTCAGTGCTTGCGTGATGATTTCACGCGGCGTTGCGCCGATGGCGAGACGAACAGCGGTTTGAGCGCGACGGTTGACGGCGCGCGCGAGCAGCAAATTCGCGACGTTGGCGCACGCGATCAATAGCACCATTCCGCAAACCGCGAGAAGAATCTGCAAGCTGCGTCCGTATTCTTCTTTCATCACCGCGACGCCCGCGCCGGCTGGAATCACGCTGATGTTTTGTTTCGGCAGCAAGCGTTCGACGTCGGGCATGAACGCCGCTGGATAGCCGGAGTCGTTCACCATCCATGTGCGGAGCACGCCAGTGAGGCGCGCGGACATACCGTCGGTGGTTGCGCCGGGTTTCAATCTGCCGATGGCGCGAAGCCATGCGGAGATCGACTGGCGGACAAGCGAGGTGTTGCCGCTGATGTTCACTTCCTGCTGGAGAGGAATCCAGATGTCGGGAGGATCGCTATTAAGGGTTTCGCCGAAAAATCCGGGAGGCGCGATGCCGACGACGGTAAAGGGATGACCCTGCACGTCGAACGAAGCGCCGATCACCTTGGTGTCGCCGGCGTAGATGGTTTGCCACGCGCGGTGGCTGAGGACGATGACCGGAGCGGAAGCGGGAGTGTCGTCTTGAGGAGTGAAAACGCGGCCAGCGAAAGCGCCGACGCCTAAAACGCCAAAATAATTTCCAGTGACGTATTCGGAGCGCAGAGCCCGAGCGGCCTGCTCGCCTTCGCGGCGGACGGTGGCGTGCCAGCTTCCGGCCTGAAATGCGGTGACTTGCTCGAATTCCGGCGTATTGCTCGCGAGCCTCTGGAACAGAGGATAGGAGTACATGCCCCAGTTGTCCTGGGGACCACCTTCGACGCAGCAATCGTCGCCCACGCCGATGCGGTAGAGAGAGGCTGGGTCGGCAACGGGCAGCGACCGAAGCATGATGGCGTGAATCAGAGTGAAGATGGCGGTGGTGCCGCCGATGCCGAGGGCCATGGTGAGGATGGCGGTGGCGGTGAAGATGGGCGCCTGGCGGAATTGGCGCAGGGCGTAGAGGATGTTGGATTTCACAGTGTTCATCGGGTGCCTTTTGTGGACTCGGACAAGAGAACGAAATTGGGCGGACGGATGTTCCGTTGAATGACGACGGTCGGAGGGTAGAGGTTAGGTTGGGGTTGGCGGGTTATTGTGGATATGGAGGTTAGGCGAGGGATCTCAGACGCAACGATCCTGCGGACTTGGG
>DATAMU010000943.1:0-3938 GCA_036266605.1 Candidatus Acidiferrum sp.
CTTCCACCATCCGGCGGTGTCACTGTTTTGCCGGCCACTGCGACCGTCGCACTAGCCGAGAAGGTTGGATCGGCTTGACTCTGAGCCGTAATCCGGCCGACTCCGCCCGCCATCGGTGCCGTGAAGACGCCAGCCTGGGTAATGGTGCCGATCGTGGTGGACCACGTAACCGACGTATTGGCCGTCGTGCCTTGAACTAATGCTGCGAACTTGATCGTGCCGCCCGGAGCTGGCGTCGAAACCTCCGGCGAGACCTGCAAGGTGCTAATCTGCGGCGTCGTATCCGAACCGGAGCCGCTCAGCGGCAACATCGCCGGACGGTGCGCCGCATCGGTCATAACTTTCACCGAGCCCGACACGCTGCCGGTATTGGTGGGAGCAAATTTCACATTGAAGCTGGTCGCCTGATTCGCCGCCAGCGTCATCGGCGCGGTCGTCCCGGTTACGCTGAAGCCCGTACCGTTCACGACGACTTGGCTGACCGTCACGGGGCTGGTCCCTGTGTTGATCACCGAGACTGGCACGGTATTCGACGATCCGACCTTCGTACTCACGGATAACGTCGATGGCGCCACTGAAAGCGAAGGGAGCGGTTCAGCCATCCCTGCGCATCCGGCCGTCCAAGCCACTACTACGGCTAGGAGGCTCGTAAGTACTAGAACTCGATTCTCGTGCAACACTTTCATGTCGATCCGGTCTCCCTGCGACAAGTTCAGATTTTTCTTATCTATCCACCGTTTTGCTGTGCCTGAGGGGAGGGGGGACATCAGGCAGTCCCATCGTAGTTTTGGTACTCGCTCTCGCCAACCGGCGCGCAGTCCAGATTAAGTACGGGTGTTCAAGAAACTTTCGTACCGGTACGGATCCTGTACTCACCTTGTACTAAGGGACACTAAGGTCTTTTTGGTATTTTCACGCGTTATTGAATTGTTCCGGGTAGGAGACTAGTAACTTATGCCGAATGTAGACAGATCGCAGATTGAGATTTTCTCGACGACGCCACAATCCAAGGACTTCCCGCGCGAAACCTACGTCCAGCAAGTCATCGACGTCGCGCGCTGGAGCGAACAATCGGGTTGCACGGCGATACTCGTCTATACCGACAACTCCATCGTCGATCCCTGGCTCGTCTCGAACATCATTTTGCAGAACACGAAATCTCTCTGCCCGCTCGTTGCGATTCAACCTGTGTACATGCATCCCTACTCCGTAGCGAAAATGGTCGCCAGCTTCGCGCATCTCTACGGCCGCCGCATGTACCTCAACATGGTTGCCGGCGGGTTCAAAAACGATCTCGTCGCGCTCAATGACACGACGCCTCACGACGAGCGCTACACGCGCCTGATCGAATACACGACGATCATCAAGCTGCTTCTCTCAACCGCGGCACCCGTCAGCTACGAAGGCAAGTTTTACAAGATTGAAAACCTGCGCATGACTCCCCCTTTACCGCCGGACTTATTTCCTGGGATTCTGATGTCAGGATCGTCCGATGCTGGGCTTGCTGCCGCTCGCGCCGTAGGGGCGACTGCAGTGAAGTACCCTAAACCGGCAAAGGACACCGAGTCCAACATCGAGTCGGAAGGCGAAAAATCCGGCGTTCGCGTTGGTATCGTTGCTCGCGCCACTTCCGAAGAAGCGTGGCGCGTTGCCAACGAACGCTTTCCTGGCGACCGCAAGGGCCAACTCGCGCATCAAATGGCCATGCGAGTCTCTGACTCGGTCTGGCATAAACAGTTGTCGGAGATGATTAAAGAAACGGGCGAAATGCAAGGCGTGTATTGGATGTGGCCATTTCAAAACTACCAGACCTTCTGTCCCTACCTCGTCGGCAGTTACGAAGAAGTTGCGGAAGAAGTCTCGCGCTATATGCGCAATGGCTTTAAATCGTTCATCCTCGATATCCCACCCAACAAGGAAGAGCTTACACATTCACAAGCCGTCTTCGATTACGCCCTGAAGGGCGCTGTTACGTGAGCTTGGCGACATTCGATCTGGAAATAGAAACAGAATCCAAAAACGGACCAAAAACCGAAACAAAACCCGGGACTAAATCCGCTGCCGTTGAACGACCGTCGGAAACCGCCAAAGCCCTCCGATTTCTTCGCGAACGTTGGACAATCTTCCTTCTCGTTTCCACGATTGTCCTGATTCCCTGTCTGTGGCACCGCCACATCGAAGCAGGCGATCTCGGCAGCCACGAGTACATTTCCTGGATCGCGAACTTGGTAGCACATGGCCGCGTCCCGGGCCTGTTTATCGCGCACCACCAGTGGAACAACATCGTCGTCGATTTTGGCTTGAGCTGGCTTGGGCCGCTCCTCGGTTATGCCGTCGCCGCAAAAATCGTAGTTTCGGCCTGCGCGCTCACATTTTTCTGGGGTGCTTTCGTCTTTATCGCCGCCTCGACGCGGCGCGTTCCTTGGGCCGTTGCCCCGGCTATTGCGATCGTCACATACGGGTTTACGTTCTACGCCGGCTTCATGAATTTTTATCTTTCCGTCGGACTCGCCTTCTTCGCGATCGCCATCACTTGGCGAGGAAGCCGATCGGATTGGCTCATCGGCGCAATTCTTGCCGCGTTATCGTTAGTCGCGCATCCGATGGGGTTCGGCCTCCTCGTGGCGATGGTGATCTACATCCACGTTGCGGAGTCCGTCCCCAGTCGCTATCGCTGGCTCGTGCTTGTCGCTTCGTTGCTACTCGTCGTCGCGGTCCACTTTGCGCTGCCGCACTTTTTTCACACCGAGTCTTGGCGCGGCACAAAGCCCTTGGCGATGAACGGCTCCGATCAGTTGGTTCTTTTTCGATTTGCCTACGTTTATCTCGCGCTTGCCGCCTTTGCATTCGGCTCGTGCGCATTTCTGGTCGCGGCGTTTGTCGATCACAATCGAGAAAACCTAGCGCCGCGCATCCGCACGCCGATCGAGCTTTGGACGATTTTTGTGATCGCAGCCACCATGGTGCCCGCCGCGATCTGGCTCCCGGAATACACCAATGCGGTGAGTGCGATCAACACGCGCATGACCACGGTAACGGCGATCCTCGGGCTCTGTATTTTGGGCGCTGTCGCGCCGCGCAAGTGGATTTTTGGCGGGTTGAGCGCACTCGCGCTGGTTTTCTTCGCGCTCCAATATCACGATACCGGCGTGTTCAACACCATGGAGAAACAAGCCGACACTCTCGTGGCCAGTCTGCCTTACGGCAGCAAAGTGAGCTATACGATCGATCAGGGCAGCTTCAGCCGTATCAATTCTCTGCACTTTGTCGATCGCGCGTGCATTGGCCGGTGCTTCTCCTTTTCGAACTACGAGCCCGGCTCCAAACAATTCCGCGTGCGCCTTTCGCCGGGCGGCAGCAGCATCGTCTCTCAGGACGGGCTCGATCTCGAGCAAGGCAATTACGTCGTCAAAGAACAGGATCTGCCGCTCTATCAAATCTATCAGCCTGACGACCACGATCTGACCAAGCTCGCCATTCGCCCGCTCGCCGCGGGCGAAAAAAATGGACGTATCGGCCACCGTATCCCGCAAGACTGAACCGGCATCCGCGACACCGACCAGCAACTTCAAGCACAATGAAGTGTTCGCTTCGTGCGACTACGTTCGTAAGGCTTGGTTTTCTCAAGGACGTCTTGATCATGGATCGTTTGCTTCAAAGTTGGGTGACACAGCAGGCCGAAACGCGGCCCTCCGACGCCGCCATCGTTTCCGGCACCGACACGCTGACCTACGGCGAACTCGAAATCGCCAGCAATCAGCTCGCGCACTTGCTCCAAACCGCCGGATGCCAAAACGGCGACCGAGTCTGCATCGTCATGCCGAAGTCAGCCGAAGCCATCGTCAGCATGATCGGTATCCTCAAAGCCGGATGCCTGCACGTCCCTATCGACGTCGCCACTCCTGCGGCGCGCATCCGTCACATTTTTGACTCTTGCG
>DATAMU010000944.1:0-2766 GCA_036266605.1 Candidatus Acidiferrum sp.
CCCCATTCCTCGCCGAAGGTCATGGTGCCGAGAGAAATTTCAGAGACGCGGAGTCCGCTGTTTCCCAGGAGTCGATATTTCATTTGGAGTTCCTTTGCGCTTGTGATGGTCGCTCGTCGAATAGATGCGGGGGAGCGTGCAAGGTTGTGGAGCGACCGTTTACACCACGCAAAAAGAAGAAGCCAGGTTCAGTCGAACCTGGCTCTCTAAAATCCTGATTGGTTGAGATCTTACTTGGTGGAAGCGGGTTGGGCTTCGGCTTGAGCGGCTTTGGCTGCTGCCGCTGCGGCCACCGTTTTGTACCACTCGAATGTGCGGCGCAGGCCTTCCTCGAAATCGACGGGAGCTTCGTAGCCGAGGAAATTGCGGGCGGCGGTGATGTCGGCCTGAGAATCGCGGATGTCGCCTTCGCGGTTTGGATCGTGCTTGGCTTCCATCGGATGGCCGGAGATTTTGCCGAGAAGCTCGACGACTTTGTTGAGCGAGACGCGGCCGCCGACGCCGACGTTGAAGACTTTGCCGGAGACACTGCTCGGCGCTTCAAACGCGAGCAGGTTGGCTTGCACGGCGTTCTCGACGTAGGTGAAATCGCGGGTTTGTTCGCCGTCGCCGAAAATTACCGGAGTCGTTTCGTTCAACGCAGCGGTACAGAATTTTGCGAGCACGCCGGAGTACGGCGAACTGGGATCCTGACGCGGGCCGAACACGTTGAAGTAACGAAGCGCGACGTTTTCGAGGCCATAACAGCGGCCGAAAGTCTGGAGATAAAGTTCGCCGACAAACTTCGTGACGCCGTAGGGAGAAATCGGCGCCGGCTGCATGGTTTCGACTTTGGGCAGCGTGGCGGTTTCACCGTACGCTGAGGAAGAAGCGGCAAAAACGATGCGCTTCACTTTGGCGTCGCGCGCGGCGACGAGAACGTTGAGCGTGCCGTCGATATTGATCGTGTTTGAGCCGATCGGATCTTTGACCGAGCGGGGAACCGAGGTGCGTGCGGCGAGGTGCAGGACGAAGTCGGCTTCATGCATCGCTTTGCGGACGACTTCGATGTCGGTAATGCTTCCCTTGATGAACGTAATTTTGTTGCGGACCTCGGCGAGGTTTTCTTCCTTGCCGGCGGACAGATCGTCGAGGACGACGACGCTATGACCGCGCTTGACGAGTTCGTCTACGGTGTTGGATCCGATGAAGCCGGCGCCGCCTGTCACGACGTAACGCATGGGGAGAAATCCTCCTGATGAACTGCGGGCCGCGGGGCGGCCGATCCGAATTCGCTCGTGACGCGCTGCGTCACGACAGCACTGCATTTAAAGGCCACCGATCGGTTTGAACTGTGGTGGGACAGTATCGCGGCTCGGACGCAGGCCGGATATTGAGCCCAGCTGCGCTGTCGGTGCGCTCAGTTTGATGCACCGCACGCGAGTTTGGCCGCGACCAGACTCGCGCGAAATCCTATTGTACGATGGAAGCAGACGGGCAACCCACTGTTTGGGAAATGAGTCGCATAAGGGTTATGAGCTTGGGTAAAACTGCTGTCGGAATTGTCGTTATTGCGATTCTAGCGGGCGGTGCGTACTACTTTGTGCACGAGCGTTCGGCGCAGGCCGAGCGAGTTGTGACGACGGCGCCTGTTGCGCCGGTTAGCGCGCCGGCAGAGGCTCCAGCGGCGCCTTTGCCATCTGCTACGGTTGCTAAGTCGCCTTCGGCGACGGCGAAGGCGGTGCCTGCTGGAGATCCGGGATTGCCGCTGAAGGGCGGCGAAGTGCTGGACTTTACGGCGGATGTAGCGAAGGTGAGCAACGTCGCGACGTTGGAGCTACAGACCGTCGAGAAGCGAAATTTTTACGGGAAGAATGCGTGGCATTTGCAGGCGGTGGCGCACACGCAGAATCCACTGCGGATGGTGTTCGAGCTCGACGACCAATTCGATTCGTACAGCGACGCGACGACGATGACGAGCATGCAGTACGAGATGCATTTGAGCGAGCGCGGGCAGAAGGTGACGTCGGTACAGCATCTGACTTCGACCGGGCGCGATGCGGCTGCGCCGAATGCGGTGCAGACGCATGTGCTGCCGGGTACGCGCGATCCGCTGGGCATGATGCAGTATTTGCGGCACGTCGATTGGACGAAGATGAAGCAAGTGGAAGGGCCTGTTTACGACGGGCACAAGCTTTACGATGTGATCGCGTCGCTCGCGGGGTCGGGACAGAGCGTGAGTGTTCCGGCCGGGAATTATTCGGCGGACAAGGTGGAGATTCGCGTTTTCGACAATGGGCAGGAAATGAAGGATGCGCACTTCTTCGTTTATTTTGCGAAGAATGAGACGCGGACGCCGGTGTTGCTCGAAGCGGAGATGCCATTTGCGTCCGCGCGTGTGGCGCTGAAATCGGTGAAGTAGAGTTCGCGCCCACTGCGTTCCTTCGGCAGGTTTTCCCGAACCTATTTCTACGCGACCCTCCCCCCGGTACCTTTTTTTCTAAGGATCTGATTCTGAGGGAGTTAGATCGTGAATTTGTACAAGGATGTGATTCTATGGGGGTTAAGCTCACTGGGGACACAGGACGATCGTGTAAGCCTAGTGGTCACAATCACTTGCGAAGGGTGAGATGACGCACGATTTCGGAGTTCTGTTCGAACGACCCTAGGCGCAGTTCAGGATTTGCCGCAGCGATAGATGGCACCCGGAGAAAATCCTAGCAAGATGCCCCGAAGCTCGGGGTCTACGGATGCTGCCGCTTACCGATACGGGGAGTAAGTTGGGGT
>DATAMU010000945.1:0-2837 GCA_036266605.1 Candidatus Acidiferrum sp.
ACGAAGGCGCCCGCGCTGGCTAGAGCTTTGCTACACGTATGGGTGATGGCAACAGTTTCACCCGTTAGCCCTGCCGCAGCGGCGATGCCGCGACCTTCGGGACCGTGGACGGCGGTTGCGTGAGCTTCGTCGAGGATCAAACCGGCGTCGTACCGCGCACACAAAGTTGCGAACTCGGCGAGCTGAACAATATCGCCGTCCATGCTAAAGACAGATTCGGAAACGACGAATTTGCGTCCGCCGCCGGCCGGCGCGTTACGCAGAGATTTCTCGAGATCGTTGAGATCGAGATGACGGTAAATCACTTTGCGCGCGCCCGAAAGACGCATGCCGTCGATCAAGCTGGCATGATTGAGCTCGTCGGAAAAGACGAGATCATCTTTGCGCAAGATCGAGGTGAGCAGTCCAACATTGGCCGCGTACCCGCTGCCGAAATAAAGCGCCGCCTCAGTACCGACAAATTCCGCGAATTCGTGTTCGAGTAAATCCCATTCGCGCGAATGCCCCGAAAGAAGGCGCGAACCGGTGCCGCCAATTCGCGGTGTGCCGCGCACAGCTTCGATCACCGCGGCGCGCAGCTTTTCTGATTGCGACAGGCCGAGATAATCGTTGGAGCAGAGATTGGTCAGAGATCCATGCGCGCCGACACCGTCGTTGGCGCTCATATCCACCAGCGAGCGCCGCTGTCCCTGCCTTTCCAGTTCGCGAAGCCCGGTCTGCATTTCGCGCTGGAATGCTCCGTGAAATTCAGTTGGCATGCGATTCGAGTGGCTTCATTCCCAGGGTTTGCAACAACTTTTCGTCTTCATCCGGCCCTGGATTTGGCGTGGTGAGAAGCTTCTCTCCAACAAAAATTGAATTTGCACCTGCCATAAAGCAGAGCGTGACCGCTTCCGGCGACAATTGTTTACGACCCGCCGCCAGGCGCACACGCGATTTCGGCATCAAAATCCGCGCCGTCGCAATCGCTCGCACCATTTCCAGCGGATCAAGCGCCGGCATCGACGCCAACGGCGTTCCTTCGACGCGCACGAGCATATTGATCGGCACGCTCTCGGGATGCGGCGCCAGCGCGGCAAGCTGTTGGAGCAATCCGATGCGGTCACCTTCGCCTTCGCCCATGCCCAAAATTCCGCCGCAACAAACGGTGATCCCTGCTTTGCGAACCGCGGCAAGCGTTCTGAGCCGCTCATCGTATACGCGCGTGGTGATAATCGAACCGTAAAATTCCGGCGAAGTATCCAGGTTGTGGTTATAGGCGCTCAAGCCGGCTTCTTTCAGCCGCGCCGCTTGGCCTTCGTTCAACATGCCTAGGGTGCAGCAAACTTCCATGCCGAGTGACGAAACGCCCCGGACCATTTCCAGCACGCGCTCAAATTCAGCGCCTTCGGGAGCCTGCCTCCACGCGGCGCCCATGCAAAAACGAGTCACGCCGCGTTCGGCCGCATCGCGAGCGACGCTGATCACATGCTCCGCGTCGAGCAATCCTTGCCGTTCCACGGGCGCATCGTAATGCGCGCTCTGCGGGCAGTAGGCGCAATCTTCGGGGCATCCACCCGTTTTGATCGAAAGCAATTGGCAGGTTTGAACTCGATCGGGGGCGTGATTCGCGCGGTGCACACTTTGCGCGCGGAACACCAGTTCCGTCAGCGGCATACGGTAAATCGCCGCAACCTCATCGCGCGTCCAATCGTGCCGAAGTCCGCTCGTGTCAGCGACACCCAAAGCGCCGCCATCGACCGGGCCGCCGGCCAATCCCATCACCTGAGTACTCATGATCCCCCGCACCAAAGGTGTACTACGCAACCTAAATCTAGCCTAAACGCCGCTGCTTCGCCTGCATCCCACTGCCCGGCAGCCAACTCGGCGCAACACTTTGGGTCAACTGTGGTCGATGAATAGTAGCATGCAGCGCATTATCCCGGCACTCTTGTAGCCAACGCTAAGCCGACTCAGCATCCGGCTGGGAGCTATTTTCCATCTCAAGTTTTCCTCAGGATGGGCATCATTTCCGCCCACGGTCCCGTTTGACCAACCCCCACGTAAATGTTATAAAACCAACACTTTGTTTACCGGTTCGTCGTACGCCCAGCGTGCTGCGAAACGTCCTGCCGGGTAGGCCAGGGCGTTCTGGTGACAGGTCCCAGTTCTGCGTTAACGAAGTTGAATTTCGCGAATTTGTACTAGTGTGCGGTTCCGTTCGATCAGGGCAGTGTGCCGTTTCGCGGCCACTCGAAGTTCCCCATCTTGGTACCGATTACTGGAGGAGTGTCGATGCGCACCTGGCTCACAAGTGCCCGGTCACTGGCATGTCGAATCGCAAAATTTGGCGCGATGGCGGCGGTGTTGTCGCTGCTCACCGCCGCGCGATCATTCGCCGCGCAAGCCACGGAAGAAGTCGGCGGCGAAGCGGCTCTGAAGCTGCCCGATTTATCCTCTGTCTCGTTTCTGGGCATCGACGGCCACAAGCTGCTCCTTTTTGGCATTCTCTTTTGCATCTTCGGCCTGGCCTTCGGTCTCATCATCTACAGCCGCCTGAAGAATCTGCCCGTGCATCGCACGATGCGCGACATCTCGGAACTGATCTACGAAACCTGCAAGACCTACCTCTTCACCCAGGGCAAGTTCCTGATGCTGCTCTGGCTATTCATCGCCGTCGTCATCATTCTCTACTTCGGCGTACTCGCTCCGGTTCCCGGGAAGTCGGTAGCCGTGACGCTCCCGATCATTCTCTTCTTCAGCTTGGTGGGCATCGCCGGTAGCTACGGCGTCGCCTGGTTCGGGATTCGGGTCAACACCTTCGCCAACTCGCGCACCGCTTTCGCCAGTCTTCGCGG
>DATAMU010000946.1:0-6329 GCA_036266605.1 Candidatus Acidiferrum sp.
AAAAGAGCATCGCGTCCTCGCGCCGCTGCTCGACGTCGGTCTCCGGAAGAGTGAAATCCGCGAGCTATCGCAGCGCGCGAATCTGCCGACGTGGAACCGCCCAGCATCCGCGTGCCTCGCGTCGCGCGTTCCCTACGGCACCGAGGTGACGCCCGAGCGGCTCGCCTTGATCGAACGCGGCGAAGCCGTCTTGCGCAACCTCGGATTCCAGCAATTTCGCGTTCGCCTGCATGACAATGACAAACTCGCACGGGTCGAAATCGCTCCCGAAGAAATGCCGCGCGCGTTCACGCCGGAGATGACCGCCGAAATCTCCGCGCAGATCAAGGCGGTCGGCTTCGCATACGTCGCTCTCGACCTCGAAGGCTACCGCCAAGGCTCGCTTAACGAAGCACTCAAGCGCCCTGCCTCGACGAGTCCGCAACACAACTCCAACCCAAGCCAGGCTTGAGTCCCGCTCGTCCCCGGAACATAATCACCTCAACTTGCGTATCTGGTTGTGAATACGGTTGCCACGAAGGCCGCTGAGCATTTCATATATTCGTTACCAGTCTCAGAGTCCGCGGAATCGCGGCTGTGATGGAGGAAGCATGAAGCCCCGCCAACGGAACTTGGTTTTCGGAATTGTGATCGCCGCTTTCGCCGTTGCAGCCTCCGGCTGCGAGATGGGCCCCGCCGCAACCGGCGCATTCGATCGCAGTTTCTCCGTCACCGCGCCGATTCGTCTCGAACTCTCCAACGCCTCTGGCAACGTCACGATCACCGGCAGCTCCGACAACAAAGTCCACGTTCACGGCGACGTTCGCGCTTCGGGCATCGGCTTCGAGAGCCCGCAAAAGCGCCTCGATTCCGTCGTCGGCAATCCTCCCGTCGAACAAAAAGGCGACACGATCCGAGTTGGCAAGGATTTGAGCCACATTCACAACGTCTCGATCGCCTACACGATCGAAGTTCCGCACGACACCGAACTCAGCACGCAAGTCGTATCGGGTTCGCTCGACATTTCCAATGTGCGCGGCCCGGTGAAAGTCGATTCCGCGTCGGGCTCGATCAAAGTGAAGGGCGTCGAACGCCAAACCACACTCAACACGTTGAGCGGCTCGATCGAAGCTGAAAATATCGGCGACGATCTTCGCGCTTCGAGTGCATCCGGCAGCGTCACCGCTTCCAAGATCAAAGGCGACGTCCGGATCAGCGCGCTCTCCGGCGGAACGCAGATCATCGGCCCAGGCGGTCGCGTGGATGCAGACACCGCGAGCGGAACGGTTGAAGTGCAAGGCGCAACGCGCGATGTGAAAGCGCATGCCGTCTCCGGCACTGTAGACGTGCAAGGAAATCCCGGAGACACCAGCTATTGGGATCTGAAGACCGCATCCGGCGTCGTGCATCTCGGCGTTCCCCGCAATGCGAATTTCCGTCTCTCCGCCGAAGCGGTCTCCGGGCAGATCAAAACCGATGTGCCCATCGTCATTGAGGAACAGGGTAAGCACTCGCTTCGTGCCCGCATGGGAAACGGCGGCGGCCGCGTCGAAGTCCACACGATCTCTGGCGAAATCCGCGTCAGCGCCTCGTAGCCGCGCCGGAGGCAAAATCATGTAGGGGCGCAGCATTGCTGCGCCCCAGCTTGCCACGATATAAACTCTCTCCTCGATTTGATTTTTCTTCTCTCTCTTCGTCCGCGTTCGCACGCTTTGTTGCAGTCACTTCCAATCAAGCGCGTAGCCCCGATTTTGCATAGAATGGGGTGAATGCGACGGTGCGCGCGAGCCTTGACGGTCGTCCTTGCTTCCCTGCTGGCGGCGGGCTCCGTTTGCGTCGCGCAGTCCACTCAACAATCACCGCCTCCTGCGAAATCATCAGCGAAGCAAAGCGACGCGCAGACTCATCCCACTCCCGACGAGGAATTGCAGCGCTCCATCGATAGCGCCGGCAACGACCGTGCCGCGCTCGTCCGGAATCTCGAAGCCTTCCTCCAAAAATATCCCGAAGCGCCGCAACGCACCCGCATCTATCGCGCGCTCGTCGAGTCGTCCTTGCAACTGCGCGACAACGCACGCGCCATGAATTACGCCGAGCGCATCATCGCTCTCAATCCCGACGACATCTCCATGGAACTCATCGCCATTCAGCTTCTCGAACAATTTGGCGATGAGGCAGGTTTGAAGCGTGCGGTCAGTTACGCAACGCGCGTTCTCGATTTCGTCAATCGGCCCGACGATGAGAAATCGCCGAAAGTCTCGCAGGCGGAGTTTATCGCGAGCAAAAACCACGATCGAATGACCGTGCTCGTATTTCGCGGGCGTCTCTACATGAAGCTGAAAGACAACGCGAAGGCGGAGAAAGATTTTGAGGATGCGTACGCATTTGAGCCGAGCGCCACAGCTGCGGAAAAAATGGGCGAGATCGCCGAACTGAACAAAGATTTGCCGCGCGCGATTGAGCAGTACGCTCGTGCGTTCTCGCTTTTTGAGGGCGCAAAATCGGCAGCCGAACGCCGCGATACACGCCAGAAACTCGGCAACGTCTGGCGGCTGGCCCACGGCTCCGACGACGGACTCGGCACCTTTGTGCTGAAGACATACGACGAACTGAACGCATCTCCGCCAAAATCAGCCGCACTGATGAAGAATTTTGGCGTAACCGATCCTTTCGGATTCACCTTGCGCCGGGTGACCGACAGCTCTGCGCTGCCGTTGTCGGGCGAAAAAGGAAAGATTCTCGTCGTGAATTTCTGGGCGACGTGGTGCGGGCCATGCCGCGCGCTGGAACCGCAATTCGATCGCGTCGCGCTGAGCTTCCAGCAAAACAAAGATCTCATGTTTCTCGCAGCTGATTGCGACGAAGACGAAACCCTCGTCGCCCCATATGTGAAAGAAACGAAGCCTCAAATGACCGTCGTCTTCGCCGACGGACTCGACCGTCTGCTCAGCATCAATTCGTTCCCAACGATCGTGATCATCGACCGCTCCGGAAAAATCGTCTACCGCGCCGAGGGCTACGACGAAGAAGGCTCGCAGAAAAATCTCATCTCAGCCATCCACGAAGCCTTGGGCCAAGCTGGCGCTGCCGCGACTTCCAAGTAGCATCCTCCGGCCAGCGAATTCTTTTCGGCCTTTTCTTTTCGGCTGTCATTTTGAACCGTCCGAAGGACGGCGAAGGATCTCAGCGTTCAGTGTCGGCGCAAATCTCCAACGACGCAGGCAATTCAGTTTGCAGCTGCGCTCGCTGCCGGATACATCTTCGCCACTTCGCGAGCTGTGACGATGGTGTTCACGTGAATGCGCACGGTGTCTTCGACACGTCGCGCGTAGCCGCCGGCAAGCGTTGTGACGACGGGAATTCCAACGCGGCGCGCTTCCTCGAAGACTTTGCGGTCGCGCTCGATCAGTCCATTTTTCGTCAGCGACAGTCCGCCGAGCTGGTCTTCACAGAACGGATCAGCGCCGCCGACGTAAAAAATCATATCGGGCAAAAACTCGCCGATCGACTTCTGCACAGCGGGAATCAGTTCGTCGAGATATTCTTCATCGTCGGCGCGATCCCACATATTCAAATCGAGATTCGATGGCGGCTTGTACGGCGGATAGTTGTTCAGCTGATGAATCGAAAGAGTGAAAACGCTTGCGTCGTCGCCAAAAATCGCGGCAGTTCCGTTGCCGTGATGGACATCGGTATCGATCACCATCGCCTTGCGAATCGCGCCATCGGCCTGCATGCGGCGAATCGCGACGGCGACGTCGTGAATGGCGCAAAAGCCTTCGCCGTGATTTGCGTGCGCGTGATGGAAACCACCGCCGATGTTGCAGCCGAATCCATCACGCAGAGCCGATTGCGCCGCGAGAATCGTTCCGCCGGCGGCGAGCCAAACAGCGTCGCGCAATTCCGTCGAATACGGGACTTCGAGCTTCGCCTCTTCATACTGCGTTAGCTTGCCGGTCTTGAGTTTTTCCACCCAAGAAAGCGTGTGGACGCGCAGCATGTCTTCATCGCTGGCCGGCTCTGGTTCGAGAAAATCCTGTTTCGTCGCGATTTTCTCGCTGAGCAAGGTTTCTGCAATTAGTCGGAATTTTTGTGAGGGGAAGACGTGCGCGCCGAGATTCAGGTCGTAGCGGGGATGGTAGATAAGCTTGAACGGAAGCATCGTGTGGACTTCCTGGTTTGGTTTGGCGTCACCGCGGCACTGGGAGCCGCCGGCGGAAAAAAAGCGAGTTAGTTTTCGCGCTCGAGGATGAAGTCGGGTACCGTCAGCAGCGCGCGAGCGTATTCGGAATCGCTGCCGTTGAGGCTCGCTTTCGCGCGGCGTGCGTAGTCATGCGCAAGCGAACGCACGCGATCGAGCGCGCCAGATTCGCGAACGAGCGCCACCAAAGTTTCGGGCTTCACGGAATCGAATTCCTTTTCTTCCAAAACGCGGGCGACCAATTCGCGTGCGTGGCGATGTCCGTTTTCCATCGCGTAGATCAGAGGCAATGTGACCTTGCCTTCTTTCAAATCGCTGAGGACGGGCTTGCCCAACTGCTGTGCGGAGGCGGTGAAATCGAGAAGATCATCGACGAGCTGGAAGGCGAGGCCGGCATAGCGGCCGTATTCAGCGAGCGCGAGCTCATCGTTGTCGTCGGCAGCCCCGAGTACGGCGCCGAGGCGCGCGCAGCCACTGAAGAGGCATGCGGTCTTGTAGGTCGCGAGTTGCAACGCGTCTTCTTCCGTAATGTCCATGCGGCCGATTTTCGCGAGCTGCAGCAATTCGCCTTCAACCATTTTTTGCGTGAGATCGATCAGGACATCGAGAATACGAAAATTGCGTTCTTCGAGCGCCATCTGGAACGACTGCATGTAGAGCCAATCGCCGGCGAGGACGCTCGGATGATTGCCCCAGCGGGCATTCGCGGAGGGACGGCCGCGGCGCGTATCGGCGCTGTCGATGACATCGTCGTGAATCAAAGTGGCGCTGTGAAGGAGTTCGACCACGGCGGCGAGCTTGATCGCGGATGGGCCACGGTGACCGGCGTAACGCGCGGAGAGCAGCAACAGCGCAGGACGAAGGCGCTTCCCTCCTCCGCCGAGGAGGTAACTGGTGATTTCAGAAACCGGCAAAAAAGCAGTCGCGGTTTGTCGCGTCAGTTCTTCTTCCACAAGGACGAGATCGTCGCGGACGAGATCGAAAATCTCCCTGGCTGTGAGCAGCGCGATGGCTTTCCTCCCTGCCTGCATAAACCTTTCAGTCGCTACACGTGTCGCAAGATGCGACCTAAATAGACCGCACAGTATCCTGTGCGCTAACGAAACCGTCAATCAAATTCAGCCTATTCAAAGCACCCTGGCGGCTGCGAATGCGTGAGGCGAGGCCTCCGTCAAGGCCCACTACCTGCTCGTTACGAAGCGGTTTGCTGCTTCGCGTCGAGCTTGAAAAAGCGGCGAAAATTTGCGGCGGTTGCTGCGGCCACTTCTTCTGGGCCCAAGTTTCTCACAGTTGCGATGGCCTTCGCTACTTCGGCGACGTAGGCGGGTTCATTGCGCTTGCCGCGATAGGGCTGGGGCGCAAGGAACGGAGAGTCCGTTTCGATCAGCAGTTTCTCGAGCGGCAAAGCTTTCGCAACGTCGCGAAGGTTCGCGGCTTTTGGATAGGTTGAATTGCCCGCAAAAGAAATCAGGAAGCCCATGTCGAGGCCGCGCTGGGCGTCTTCGAGCGTGCTGGTGAAGCAATGGAGGATGCCGCCGAGGCCGGTGGGTTTCCAGGCTTCTTCGAGGACGTTGAGCGTATCGGGCCAGGCGTCGCGGCAGTGAATGATGATCGGGAGCTTGGCTTGGTGTGCGAGCGCCATCTGATCGCGGAAGACGCGGTCCTGCACATCGCGCGGTGAATGATCGTAGAAATAGTCGAGACCGATTTCGCCCCAGGCGAGCACTTTCGGGTGCTTCGCGAGTTCGGCCAGCTTGTCGAGGTGTTGCGGCGTGGACTCTTTCGCTTCGTGCGGGTGGATGCCGATCGTGGCGTAGATCCAGTCGTACTTGTCGGCGTACTCGATGGCGAGATCGAGCTTTTCGGGGCGGCCGGTGCCGATGGCGAGGATGTGCTCGACGCCGGCGGTGCGAGCGCGATCGAACATAGCCTCGCGGTCATCCGCGAATTGCGGCAAATCAATGTGCGCGTGTGAATCGATCAGTTGCATAGGATTCTAGTCCGGGCCCACGGCAAGTGTAGGGGCGCAGCCCGCTGCGCCCCAGCTACCGAAGTCGCTGCGTCTTGACGCCATCCGGGTTTTCGTTGTCCATCTCCCACTTCAACGGATTTTCGATGATGTATTGCGTTGCTGCATCGAACTCTTTTC
>DATAMU010000947.1:0-3255 GCA_036266605.1 Candidatus Acidiferrum sp.
CCTACGAACCGCCCAAAGAAAAAAGTATCGTGTGGACCGTGCTGGCCGCGATTGTTTTGGTTGCCGTGATCGGCTTCGGCGCGTACAAGCTCAAGCCAGTTTTGTACGATGTTCGACATCCTGACGTGCGACGCGACGCGATCGCAAACACGGCCGCGCAAACTCCAGTTGGAGAAAACGCGCCGGCTGCTGCTGCCGCCGCCGAGACTGCAACGCCGCAACCCGACGCGGCGACGACTGCGCAGACTGTGCAATCGAGCACTACGCCGAATACAACGCAGACGACTGCGCCACCAATGCAGGCGAACGGCGCGACAGAAAAATCCGATTCAACGCAGAATACGCAGCAAAATGCTGGAACTCCGGCCGCTGCAAATGCACCGATCGATTCGACGCCGAAGCCGGCTCAAGTCGCGGCGGCGGAAAAAACTACGGCGGAAAAAGTTGTAACCGAAAAACCCGCGACGGAAAAAATTCCGGTGAATGCGGAAGAGGCTTCGCGGAAACAACCTGCAATCGCGAAAACTCCGGCCGGGCTGACTCCGAAAGCGGCGCAGGTAAAAAAGAAAATCGATGATGCGCTTGCAGAAAAAAATCTGAGCGGAAAAGCGAGCGTGCAAGGCGTCGGAAACACGCTGACGATCACGGGAAAATTGCGGCCAGGACAGCACGCTGCGCTGCTGAATCTTTTGCACGATGTTCCAGCCGGCGTCAGGATTGTCGACAACATCGGCGACGACACCGCGGTGCCAGCCGCGCCAAGCTCAGCGACGACAACATCAAGCGTTACCCCGAAAACGCAGAATGCCGCGACAGCAGCGGTGAGTCCCGCGACGACGGCGAGCAGCAATGTGCCGGCGCAGGCAAGCGCGAATTCGGATGCTCCGAAAGTGACTGGAGCCCGAGTGGCTTGGGCAAATGTGACGAGTACGCCGGCTGGGGCTGAAATTTATATCGATGATTTTCCGACCGGGCAGAAGACTCCTGCGCGAGTCCAAGTTTCGAGCGGAGTCCACGTGTTCACCCTTCATATGGACGGGTATAAAGATGTTCGGAACGGCATTGAGGCGAGCGACGGGGGCACCGTCGCTGTGAACGCAACTCTCCGCCGGCCGTAAAGCCCACCCCCCTGTTTTTGGCAAGAGTGAATAAGCCGTTTACCATCAGCCACTTACCGACAGGCCCGTTCCAAGAGTGTGCAATCTATTCATTATAGGGCACTTACAGCGCACTGTATTCGAACGATTTTTGTACAGGGGGTGGTGCGCGTGCCAGGCGCGGCCCGCTTGCAATTCATTGAATTTACGCGGGTTGTGAGCACGCTCAGGCTCGCGCGTTCGAATCTCTTCTAAACCGACATTCGCGTAAAGGGCGTCGATACAATCGTCTAGCGCGGATCGTTGTGTTTCATTTCGTTACATTGTGACAGGCGACGCAGGCTGGCCAGACACCTTCCCTATTGAAAACAAGACGGTTAAGTCGATCTCGAAGAGGTCGGAGGTTTGCTCTGTATTCTGGGACGACTTCCGTTCATTCGAATCTATGGCGCCGAGTTACGAGGCTTTGGCCCGTGGCTCAACTCACTTGAACTCTAGCGCGACTCTCACGGAATAGCCCGGAGATATGTACAAGCGGTTCACCACTTCCTGAAGAGGCGAATTTGTCCTATCGGATTCCAAAGACGGGGTTGCAGGGCGGGGATGATCGCGACGCCATCCCTGTGGTTGCGGCTGTGGCTGAGTCGAAGCGCAAACCTGGCTCTGGCGCTACGACTTCGAGTGGGGCGCTGAAGATGGCGCTTCGAGTTGAAGAGACCGAGAAGGCGCTGCGGCGATTTCAGGTGTTGCTGAATGCGACGCGGCTTTACGCGCGGCATCATCCGCATGCTTTGCGGAGTCTGGACGATGCTTACGAGGCGATTCGGGGAGTATCTTCGCGACTGAAGGGATTAGAAATTCGCGTCGGGCGCGGGCAGATCGTGGTGCCCAAGCACGGCGACGAGGCTTTGGCCGATCCGCGCGGTGAGTTGCAGGCGCTTGCGAAGGAGCTGGAGCGCGCGGGAATTCATACGCTGGCGTTTGGACGGGAATTTCATGTAGGCGAACTCGACACGATGGCGCAACTCGTGAGAAGTTCGCTGCTAACATCGGAAGAGAGCGCGAAGCATGAAGGAAGCGCGCGCTGGTCGGCATTGCTGACCGAAAATCGAGTGGAAGGAATTACGGTCAACACACAGTCCGATCGACGGGTCGATTCCGTGCTGGCGAGCATGATCGCGGCACTGGTGGCGTATGGAGGCAACACTCCGCGTGAGGGCGGCGACAAGCCAATCGCCGCGCCGGGATTCGACGAACTGGTGGAGACACTTAGCTTGCTGGCGAGACTGACTCCTCCCTTGGAAGCGGCACGAGGTATTTCGCCGGAAGAGGGGGCACGATCGATTCACTCGGCGATGGAAGCGGCGAGCCGCGACACGGTGCGGCTGCTGCTGAGTAGCGTTTCGCAATATGCGCCGCGCGAAAACGAAGAGCCGCAACCCTACCTTTTGCGACTGTCGGAAAGCCTCATTTTTGAATTTCTCGGACCCGAGTTTTCGGCGGGCGCGTTAACGCCGACAACAGTTCGGCCGATGCTACATCGACTGGGCGGAGTTTTGGTGAATGCCGGCAAGTACAACGGGCCGCATGCGTCTTCGCATTTGTCGTCGTTCGCGAACACGTGGTCGAGCGAGACATATCGAGAGAAATTGGTGGAGAAGTTTTGGCTCGAGATGCCGCCGCGCGAGAAATCGGCGGTATTGAAAGGGCCGGACGTCTGGTGCGTGCCCATCGTGGCGCTGCGTCAGAATCTTGCGCAGCTCGCGGGAGCAGGAGCGGACGCGCCGCGACGCGAAGCGCGAAGCATTTTGCTGAACTACGCGCGACGAATCGAGCACGAGGAATCTCTTTGCCGGCGGTCGATTGCCGCGGGACTGAACGAGCTGAGTGCGGTGATCGAATCGCTGTGGCCGAATCAAGTGCCGGAAGATTTGAGCAAGGGTACGCTGGCGGCGCTGGAGAAGGAACGGACGCCGGAGACGGCGGCGCTGCTCGCGGCGTTTCTGGAAACGCTTGGGCGCATCGCCGTGAATCGCGGCGACTACGCGGGATTTGAGACGATTCTGACGGGGCTCGAGCGCGCACCAAGAGATAAAGAGCACGATCACATGACGAACCTGGCGCGACGCATGGTGGCGCAGGATCGTTGGCTCTTGCT
>DATAMU010000948.1:0-4304 GCA_036266605.1 Candidatus Acidiferrum sp.
ACCGCACACCCAACACCAGCACTGCCAGCAAAATCGTTCCCGCGATCCACTGCTTCGCGTAATCGGCACCATTGCCCCAGTTACTCGACATCGTGGCGAACGTCGCCACAAAAAATACGAGCGCCTTAAGCCACATCGGTCGAAGCATTGACGCGACAATCGCCGCCGCCAGCGCGACAAATCCCATGTACAACAAACTGTGAAGCAGCGAAGTCCCGAGAATCGCTCCCGCCGGAACATACGCGTCGAAGTTCGAGCCGAACTCCGCTGGAGCGCTCCGATGCGGCGTCGGCCAAATCTGCGCGGCCGCTTGGATCAGCGTTTGCAATCCGATCAGCGCGCCTGCTCCGCCGATGCCGATGAAAAATGCATCGCGATAGTAGGTCGCGGGCATCCCCGTCCACGACGGAAAATATTCCTCGGTGAATGCACGCCGCGCGAAAAACCACGCGACGCCAAACACCACGACGATCAAGCCAAAATAAAATGGCCCGCCGAGAACCGCTCCGACGGCGAGCGTGCCAAGAAACGTCTTGAACGGAATCGCCGTGTTGTACGCGGCCAGAAACGCCGGAATCCGGTTTCCCAGCGCGAAGATCACGAGGTACGCGCCGAAGCCCCAGAACGCCCAATACGACAATCGCCGCCACGGAATCGCGCGCGAATCCGGAGACTTCAAATTTTTCAAAAAAATGATGAGCGCCGTGAGTCCTAACCCCGCGAAAAACAAGACGGGTATGGCGATCCCCAGCATCATGCGCGAAATCGTCAGTTCTTCGCGCTGCCTGCTCCACTCATCGGGAATTTTTATGTACGTGCGATAGTTCGCGACCTCATCGCCGATGACGCGCAGTTCCAGCCGTGTGTAGGCGTGGTCATCGCCAGCCGCTGCGCCGGTGCTGGTCGTACTCTGATCGAGCGGCGCCTTCGCCTGCCACACCAACTCGTGATCGATCCGCTTCGGCTTCTTGTCCGATCTCGATTCGACCAGTGACCACTGGCTTAGATCGAATTTCTTTTCATCGCGTAAGTATTTTTCGCCCAGCGCCACGGCTTCGTCTTTCGTCAGCGAAGCGCCTGGCGCCGCTTCCGCAACCGTGTGATGAATCGAGTGCAGCGATCCATCGGGTTTCAAAATCACGCCGTACTCTTCCGGCTGCCCGTCACGAAAATATCGGACCCGCCACAGCGCTCCGGGCACTTGTCCCGCGTAAATGCTGTTGACGAAATCGACGCCACCGCGCTCGCGCAGAAACTCGTTCACCGTAGGAATCGTGACGTCTACAAATTGCGTGTTGTGAATGAAGTTCGCCGGGTTCACGTTGCGGCCGCGTAAGACTTCCTCGGCGCGCACGCGCGCCTCGCGCGCATCGATCGAAAGCTTCAAATAATCCCCGATTGACGGCGGCTTCACCTTCCAGATCAACGCTCCGCCGACGACAAAGCACAGCGCGAGCACTCCAAGCATTGCCGGAGCCAGCGCGTCATAGCGCCGCTGCTGCACTGCCGCAGCTTCCGCCTGCACCGTCGCTGCGCTCACCTCGGGCACCGGAGCCGCTTCGTTCAGCAAATCTTCGTCGGGCTCAAAGCGCCCGCGCAGGAGATACGAAATTCCAGAAAACGCCAGCGGCGCCACCGCGGCCGCCGCGACGATAGCACCTGAAATTTTGAAATAGAGGCTGTTCGAGCGGATGAGGAAGAGTCCGACCAGCGAGGCATCCACCGTGTAGTGCCAGATCAGCGTCGCCATGATTCCCCAACGCAACATGACAAGTCCGGCGACGATTCCGATGATCCCGATTTCGATTCCGCGCGTATAAGCCGGTTCCTGCGGATAATTGCTATGCAAAAATCCCCACAGGAACGCCGGAACGATTACGGCGATCCAGGTCGAATTTGTGAACTTCTTGAAAAAAGGAATCGCGAAGAGGCGGAACGTGAATTCTTCGTTGGTCGACGCCAGCAACCCGATGGCCGCTCCCGAAATCCATGGGAACAGCGTGTTCACCGTTTCTTCGTAATTCAATTCCTGAGGCGCCCACGCACCAAACTTCGTCGCGATCACATAAAATAAAACCACGTATCCAATGTGTGCCGCTGCGAACGACAAACCAACCACCGCCGCCGAGAAAAATTCCTTCGATCGCAATCCGCGCCACGTCAGCACTTTCGCCAGTTGCAGTTGCTTCGGCTGCGACTCGCGATACAACGGCTCGGCCGCTGGCAAAACCAAAATCGTGATCGCCGTCACGATCGAAATCAGCAGCGCTGACCCGATCTTGAGCGCAATAAAACTGCTATAGGCGCTATTCGTGTCGTAGGTCGCATTCCACTGCGGCCAACCGTTCAAATTCTGCAAAAACAGAAGCAGTGCCGCGACGCCGGTCACGATCAGCGCGCCGCGCCACGACGTGCGCCCCTGCCGCGTCAAAACAATTCCCAATCGCACGGCAACCGCCAAAATCAAGATGTAGGGAATCGTGAACGCCATCGCGAGGGAGTCGTTGCCCGAGCGCAATTTTTGGAAATCGCGCTTCCACGCTTCAGGCACTCGCAGGAATTCATTGCTGCCGCCGATGTCCGCTCCCTGCAATTCGACATGCAGGCGGTAAGGCGCATCGACCGCGCGAAAATCTTTCTTTTCCCACGTAAACGACCAATCGAGCCGATTCGGCCGCTTGTCGGAATTCACTTCTTCGGGCAGAAAATTCCAGCCGTTCAGATCGACGCCAAGTTTGCCGCTCAAATAATTTTGAGCCTTCGCCTGCGCCTCGCTTCGCTCTAGCGAAGCCCCCTGCGCCGCCTCCTTGATCGTGTGACCGTAGCCGACGACGTTCCCGGCCGGGCTTACGCGAACTCCGAATTCTTCCTCTTGCTGCGGCTTGAAAAATCGAACTTCCCAATACCAAATGTCGAGCTGCGACTGCATGAGCTGGTTCGCCTTCTGCAAACCAATCTGCCGCTCCAAGTAAGTCTTCGCATTTTCATCGACGTCAAAAACGATCGAGGATTGGTAGCCGGAAATATCCTGGCCCATCGAAGCCATGAAATCCTGCGCGCGCTTCAGCGCTTCGGGCCGCGACACGCGAAAATCGATGGAGGCTTCCGGGAACGCGCGGAAATAATAATGATTGGCGAAGAAGATGCCGATGATTCCCGCCAGAACCCACAGCACCAGCGCCCGCTTGTCTCGCCCGCTCAACCGGTCACTCGCCAAAAAGGCCTCCCCACACGCAACGCTTGAGCCAAACGCTCACTCTACCAGCAAAGGGTAGCTCGCCGATTGGGTATGTTCGACCCTGTACCTGCGCTCGTTTCTCAGCGGCTCCGTTCTTGGTAGATTAGACGTGATGTCCACGACAGCCGCTCGCCGTATGTCTCATCTCACGCTCGCCACCAACGTCCAAATGATCAAAGGCGTTGGTCCGCAACGCGCTGAGTTGCTTGCCAAGCGTGGGATTTACACCGTCGAAGATTTGCTGTTGTACTTGCCATTTCGCTACGAAGACCGCATTCACTTTTCCAACGTGAAGGATATCCAGCCGAACGGCGTTTACACGATTCGCGCGAGGGTGATGAGCGGGCAGGCGATTCCGAACAAGTTTGCGCACAACGCGATTTATCACCTGCTGGTGCAGGATGAGGCGGGCGGCCTGCTGCCGTGCAAATTTTTTCACGGCGGGTATCTGGAAGGGCGACTGAAGGCGGGGCAATGGCTGGTGCTCCACGGGACCGCGAACGTGGACAAGCTGCGGCCGGCGCGACTCGAGATGGTCAATCCGCAGATGGAAATGCTAGGCGCGGACGAAAACGATTCGACCGAAGTTGGACGAATCGTGCCGATCTACGAAGCGATCGGTTCGTTCGGTTCAAGGTCGATTCGGCGGGCGATTTACACGGCGTTGCAGACCGTGGAGTTGCAGGTGCCGGAGATTTTGCCGGCGGCGTTGCAGAAGCGGCTTGGATTTCCGTCGCGCGCGCAATCCATCGCGCACACGCATTTTCCGCCGCAGGGCGAATCGATCGACGCGCTGAATGCGTATGCTTCACCGGCGCAGCGGCGGCTGATTTTTGAGGAATTCTTCTTGTATCAGCTCAGTCTTGCTTTGGATCGACGGGCGGTGCGGAAGCAAAATGCGATCGCGTTTAAATTGCGCGACGACACTGTACGCGACGCGATCAAGAAGATTTTGCCGTTCAAGCCGACGGCGGCGCAGAAGCGCGTGCTCGGTGAAATTGCGTCCGACTTAGAAAAATCGTCGCCGATGAACCGGCTGTTGCAAGGCGACGTCGGCAGCGGCAAG
>DATAMU010000949.1:0-2286 GCA_036266605.1 Candidatus Acidiferrum sp.
ATGCCGGAGAAATGTCCCGAATGCGGCAGCGCCATTCACAAAGCGGAAGACGAAGTTGCGTACCGCTGCGTCAATGCTGCCTGCCCCGCAAAGCGCCGCGAATCCCTGCTGCATTTCGCCAGCCGCCACGCGATGGATATCGACGGCCTCGGCGACAAAATCGTCGACCAACTCGTTGGCAAAGGTTTGGTGAAAGATGTCGCCGATCTCTACACGCTCAAGCTCGACACGTTGATCGATCTCGAACGCTTCGCCGAAAAATCAGCGCAAAATTTGCTCGATGAAATCGAAGCCAGCAAGAAAGCTTCGCTCGCTCGCCTCATCTACGCGCTCGGCATCCGCATGATCGGTGAACGCACCGGCCAGCTTCTCGCCGCGCATTTTTCTTCGCTCGATGAACTCGCCGCCGCCACGGAGGAGCAACTACTCGAAGTCGGCGAAGTCGGTCCAAAAGTCGCCGCGAGCATCGCCGAATTTTTCTCCGAATCCGCCAACCAGAAAATCATCAAGAAGCTCGACAAATACGGCGTCAAGCCCACCGCCGAAAAGCGCGTCGTCAAAAGCCAGAAATTCGCTGGCAAATCCTTCGTCTTCACTGGCGGCCTCGCCAACCGCTCCCGCGAACAAGCCGCCGAACAAGTCCAGCAACACGGCGGCAAAATCTCCGGTTCCGTCAGCAAAAAAACCGACTACGTCGTCGTCGGCACCGACCCCGGCTCCAAATACGACAAAGCCAAAGAACTCGGCGTTACGATCTTGACCGAGAGTGAGTTTGAAAAATTGATTGGAGCAAGATGAGTCGAAGCAGTTGTGGCGCCTGCTCGCGTTTTTATCGATGCTTCAAGAAATCGACAATCGCCACCAACACGAACAAGACGACGGCCAAGACAAATGAAGCAGCCATCGTTTTCCAGAAGCCCCAGGGTTTTGCTGCTATTCGGCGCTCAGCCCACATCACCAGGATGTAGTGATCGCCTTTCTTGAGTTCTCTAATCGCTTCATCCCAAGTCTGGACAGATCCAGAGGCTTCCTCTTTCAGCCGGTTGTAGGCTCGACCCATCAATCCCGCGACTTTGCTCTCGTATTTTGCCGAATCGTATTGCGCCTCAAATTCCTCATTGAGAGCGATAGGATTTTCGACCGCATCTTCACTTTCGGTGAAGTACATCATTCTCTTTTCGAGGTCGGAGAGTGACACCCCTTCTCGCTGTGCCTGCTCGGCGGTTTGTTGAACAAGAAAATCTTTTGCTTTCTTCACCCGCATGGGCGGAATCTAACACGTTCGCGGATTCCCCTGACATCCCGCATCACGTAGTGCTACGAAACTAACATCCGCAAGTCCGCGAAATCACGAGAGTTAGCGACTCGTCCGGTGTCCCGTGCCAACTTAACCCATTTAAAATCACATCCTTGCACTCACTCGCTCTCTAACTTCCCCAGAATCACATCCTTACGAAAAAAAGGGGAGGGGGGTGGTAGCGCACTCTTCCCAAACTGGGAAACGGTCATAGCCGACGTTCGCGGTACAATATCCGAAGCGGGTGAGCCGGGTGATCGCTGGCAGAGCGTCGCAAGACGCAAAGCGGGAGGAAAGTCCGGACACCGTCCCGAGTCATCGGGAGCAAGGGCAACGCGCCTGGTAACGCCAGGGGAATGCATCGCGGCAACGCGATTCGTTCACGGAAAGTGCCACAGAAAATAGACCGCCGCGGAACGGCACGGTGGCGTCGCGCAGGAAAACCTGCAAGATGTCTTCGCACGATTCGCTGGTAAGGGTGAAAAGGTGGAGTAAGAGCCCACCGCTCACGCGGTAACGCGTGAGGCACGGAAAACCCCGCGTGGTGCAAGGCCAAATAGGAGGGGAGAGCCGGCCCGGCTCGTCGAGTTAGCGTTCGCGCAATTTGCTGCTGAAAAGTGGCGAGTTGCGATGGAACACGCTCCCTTCGCGGCGGCGCAAGCCGTCGCCAAGAGCAACCCTCGGGTAGGCTGCTGGAGCCATGGCGCGAGCCATGGCCTAGAGGAATGATCGCCGCGCACTGCTCGCAAGAGTAGTACGGCACAAAATCCGGCTTACAGGCTCACCCGCTATTTTATTGTTTGTTTTCAATGCAGTCGTCGTGGCGCCGCGGGCGACTGTGCCCAAAGCGTGCCAACTTCCTTCTCCAAACCTTCGCCATTCTCCATGAATCGCCGAGCGCGATCCCGGAGCTCCTTCACAAACGGCGCGTAGTGTTTCTCGACGGTGCTCACGGTGTCGCCCAGGAGCTTCGCGACGTCATACGGACT
>DATAMU010000950.1:0-1817 GCA_036266605.1 Candidatus Acidiferrum sp.
TCGCAACCTTGAAACAACTCAACGCAGAGCAAGCAGCACGAATCTACTCCGCTCCTGGCGACCGAAAATCAATACCCGGCGCGTCGGGCTCTGTGCATCCCTAAAATCGCTTTCGCTCGAGTCGAAGGATACGAGCAGAGGGAGCTATCTCCAACGAATCCTAGGAAACTCCTGCGGAACAACGCCAGCCCCTTCGCGCACCGCAATAATCCGATCGCTCTTCACGTTCTCCAGCTTGGTCACTTCACCGCTCGGCCAGCGAATCTCGATCGCGTCGACACGCTCCTGCTGATTCAGTCCGAAGTGCAAGCGAGGATCCTGCGACGATTGGTAGCTCATTCCACCTTTTCTCTGGTCGAACAGCTTCAAGTCGCCCGCCACGACCTTCACACGCGCCCCCACAGCATCGCGGTTCGATTTCGTTCCAATCAGTAAAATTTCCAGCCAGTGATTCGAATTTCCACCGTCATTGCGAAGTAGCTGCGGCGCTTCACCGTTGTTGCTGACGAGTATGTCCAGGTCGCCATCGTTGTCGAAATCTCCGACCGCAGCGCCACGGCTCACGCGCGGCGCAACGAAGTCCCCGCCCAGCATATCGCTGACATTTTCGAAAATGCCGTCACCCTTGTTCCGAAACATCATCTTGGGTTCGGCGTACAACGTTCCCGGGTGGTATCGCTCGATATTGTCCAAAACGTGGCCATTCGCCATGAAAATGTCGCTCAGCCCATCGTTGTCATAGTCGAGAAAGCGCGTGCCGAATCCACTCGAGTGAAACGTTGCGTACGAGAGCTTCGATTGAAAAGTCGCGTCTTCGAATGATCCATCGCCTTGATTCGCATAAACTCGTGCGATCTGTTGGTCGAGATGGGTGACAACGAGCCCGAATCTTTTATCGTTTCGAATGTCGCCGGCATCGACTCCCATCCCCGCCTCAAATTGGCCATCCAGACCAACAGCCACGCCCGCTTCATATCCGACTTCGCGAAACGTGCCGTCACGATTGTTGCGAAACAAGAAATTCGGCATGTGATCGTTGGCGATGAAAATATCCTGCCACCCGTCATCGTCGTAGTCGAAGGTGACTACGCCAAGCCCGTTGCCACGCTTGAGCCCGACTCCAGATTTAACGCTGACGTCGGTGAACGTTCCATCTCCGTTGTTGTGAAAAAGCGTCGGCGTCTGCCCGTGATAGACGTCAGGGTGGCAGTAACTCCGCATCCCGGGCGCTTTGTCGCCGCACCAAAAATTCTTCTCTGGCGACCAATCCACGTAGTTCGCAATGATAAGGTCGAGTTTGCCGTCGTTGTCGTAGTCGAACCACGCAGCGCTCGATGCCCACTTGCCAAGATTCTGTACGCCCGCCTTGTCGGTAACGTCGGTGAAGGTGCCGTCGCCATTGTTGCGATAGAGGATGCACCGCCCATATCCGAGCACGAACAAATCCGGAAATCCGTCGTTATCGTAGTCGCCGACGGCGACGCCCATCCCGAACAGTCCTTCGGCGCCCACGCCCGCCTTTGCGGTAACGTCAGTGAACGTCCCATCGCCATTGTTGCGATAAAGCGCGCCGCGCATCGCCGTCTTCGGCACGTAGAGGCGCGTCGGCGCACTGTTGACGAGATAGAGGTCGAGTAGTCCGTTCTGGTCGTAATCGATCCAGCCGCACCCTGCGCCCATCGTCTCGATCAGGTATTTTTCGTTTGAAGCGGCGTTCTGGTGACGAAAGGTAATGCCCGCAGCAGCGGCAATATCCACAAACTTTATGTTCGTCGAATGCGACGATAGCAAAACACCGTGGAGCGACGGAGCGACGG
>DATAMU010000951.1:0-5341 GCA_036266605.1 Candidatus Acidiferrum sp.
CGTAATTTTTTTAGGGCTGGCCGTTTGGGGCGCGGCGGCGCTGCGCCCGTATAAATTCATGGTCGAGGCTTGCTACTTGAGGTGGATGGTTTTGCCGGAGGCGGCCGACTGGCGGGCGGAATCGAGAATTTCGGTGACGACAACGTTTGTGTCGAGCGCGCTCAAGCCGGATGGCTTGAGGTTGTCGAGCACCACCGCGCGAAGATAGTTGATCGAATCGTCTTCGGGCGCCGTGATTGGCTTTGCGTTCATGAGCTGATCTTCTTTCTCTCCCTGGAGGCGGACGCGCACGTCGTCGCGCTTCACGGTGATGGCGTAGCCGGTTTCGCCGTAGACCTCCATATCTTTGCGATCGAAGGGCCAATTCCACGAGGCTTGCAGGATGGCTTGTGCTTTCGGATATTCGAGAATGATCGTGCCTTCGTCATCGACTTTGTACGTGTTGGGCTGGAAGTGGCCGGTGACCGCGGTGACCGACTCCGGGCGGCGGCCGTCCATGAGCCACGTCATGAGATCGGCGCCGTAGCAGCCGAAATCGTAGAGCGCGCCGGCGCCGTTGAGTTTTGCATCATTGAGCCATGCGAAAAATTCAGGTTGCACATTAATTTTTGCGGGGCCGGAGTGGCCGTCGTGCACGACGACTTTGCGGACGTCGCCGAGTTTGTTTTCGTGAACGAGATCGTAGGCGGCGCGATTGCTGCGATACCAGGTGGTTTCGTAATTCACGAGGACGGGAATGTTGGCGGATTTCGCGGCGCGTTCGATGGCGTGAGCGTCGGCGATACTGATCGCGAGCGGCTTTTCCATCATCACGGGAACTTTGTGTTTGGCGCAGATTTCGACAGCGCGGACGTGATCGTGCGTATTGGTGTAGACAAGCACGGCTTGCGGCTTTGCGGCGGTGAGAAGTTCGTCGAGATCAGCGTGATAGAGCTTTGGATCGAGATGAAATTTCGCGGCGTAGCGATCGAAGATGGCTTTGTCAGGCTCCGCGATTCCAACGAGCTCCACATCGTGGCGATCTTTAATGTGATTGAGGAAGCCGTCGGCATGACCGTGGGCGAGGCCGGCCATGGCTACGTGAAGAGTAGCCGTGGAACTCTGCGCTGGAGTTGAAGTCGAAAACGCTGCAGCAAAAGCGAGAACGAGAAGTGTGGTGAGGAATCGGGACATGTGAATGGGCTCCTGTGTTCGGCCGGCGATTGGATGCTAACACTTTCGGAGCGGATGACGGGCGAGACAAGATAAATTGTCGAAGAAGAGCGCTACTGCGGTTTCGTTGCGTCGGTCGGCGACGGTGTTGGCGCTGGAGTTTCGCCAGACTCTTGGGGCTTGCCGATTGTTCCAACACTCTCAACGTTGAACCGTTTGTAGTCGGAATAGCGCGTCACCGCATTGACTTTTAAACCTTTCACCATGAACACGCGGACGCCAACGTGCGCCTCTTCATAGGTCGGCAGCCAGACTTCGTTGTTGATGTACGCTTGCTCGAATACGAAGCTTGTTCCCTTTTGCAGATTCGCAACCAGACCGCCGGCGAAGCGGAAGTCGCCGACGAAATAGGCTTCGAGGCGTGCGACGTCGTGCGCCTTCTCATCGACCCAGATCACCCCGGCCAGTTCGTGGGCGACTTTTTCGACGAGTTTGTGCGGCTTGAATTCAGGATTCGGCTCGAAATCGAAGACGAGCACGTCTTCGCCGCGGAAACGCTCGCGCCGCGGATTGACGAATTGACAGGTGCGTAGAAACACTTCGATGTCTACGTCGTCGTCATCATCTTTTTTCTCTTTGCCTTCTTCTTTCTGCTTTTCTTCCTTCGCGTCTTTCTTGGATTTGTTTTTCTGGATGTCTTCTATGGCTTTCTGCGTCTTCTCGTTTTCTTTCTTTTGCTCTTCTTCGCTGAGCGGCTTGCCGTCCTTCTTGATCAGTGTGGAGATCTCATCGCCGTCAAGATAGAAGAAGGTGTATTCGTGCGTCTCGTGCTTGGTGACTTTACCGGTCTTGTCGTATTCGGTTTCTTCTTCGTTGCGCGTGCCGGCGTAATTTTCTTTGATCTTGTCGATCGCCTTCTGATTGGCGTCGACTTCTTTGAAGAGCGCTTTCAGATCGGGAAGCTGAACTTGCGACCTTTTCGGAAAGTCGAAGACGCGTTCGCCGATGGTGGAGTTGACGGATGCGTTGGTTACAACGATTTGGTAGGTATCAGAGCCGCGGTGAAGCTCGATCTTATTGGGCAACTTTAGCGTACTAAAGCCAGCAAGACGATAATCGTCGTAATAAATTTCCTGGTCGACGCCGCCGATCGCTGCGGATTCTTTGACGATCAGGTGCGTTTGCGGGTCGAAGAAAACGTCGCGCTTCAGCCCGGCGGGCGTAGTGACTTCGATTTGCAGCGCATCTCTGCCACGCACTTGCGCGTGTCCGATGAATGCCAGGCCGAGTTTGTTTTTCTTGGCGTTGACGAGATGCGAATTGTAATAGAGGCCGGCCGCTTCGAGCTGCGTGCCGTCAACACCGACCAGCGTTGTAATTTCTCCGTTCGCCGTGCGATGCCACGCAGATTTGCCGTTGTACGCCTCGACGACGTTCCGGTCGCCGATCACGAGTTCGGAGTAGTACCGATTGGGAAGCTTGGTGTCGAACGTATATGTGCCGGTTTTGCCGTCGGCAGCGTTCGTTAGAGTCCCTTCAATCGAGATAGTTTGCGCCTTGGCGAGATTCTTCCCGCCGCCCTGCGCCTTGACGTATTGGTCGATGATTTTCTCGGCGTCCTGAGCGCGCACGGGGCCGGCCAAAGCCGAGAAGGCAACGAGCGCGAAGGCAACGATGGGCGGACGGGCGCGCATGCTCACAGATAGAAACGCAAAACCTAGAGAAAAGTTTCGTTATTCTCGAAACTATCTATTCGTAGCGCAGGGCAACAATCGGATCGACGCGGGTGGCGCGTCGCGCCGGGAAGAACGACGCCGCGGCGCAGACCGAAATCAACAGGATGGCGACGGCCAAAAATGTAGCCGGGTCATAGGCGCTAATCCCATAAAGAAAACTAGCCAGCAGGCGCGTCAGCGCCAGCCCGGCGGCCACGCCGATGCCAACGCCCAGCAGCGCATACCGGAAACCCTCGCCCACCACCGTGCGAAAAACGTCTCTCGGTTGCGCCCCAAGTGTGACGCGTATCCCAATTTCGCTCGTTCGCTGCGTCACCGAATACGACATCACGCCGTAAATTCCGACCGCCGCCAGCAGCAGCGCCAACGCCGCAAAAATTCCGATGAGCCAAGTGCGAAAGCGCGGCTGCGCCACCGTCGCCGCCATGTTGTCTTCCATCGTTCGCATTTTTACGATCGGCTGATTCGGATCGATCGCCGCAACCGCGCTGCGCAGCGACGACGCCTCCTGATGCGGATCAGCCGCCGTGCGCATCACCAGCGAGAGCTGAAACTGCGGCAAGAGTTGGTCGCCCTGCTTGTAAGGCACGAACATTTCCGCCTTCGGGTCGAGCCCGAGGCCCTGCGTGACGTCCGAAACGACCCCAACGATTTCCATGTACGGAACGGTGTTGTCGGGCGTCGCGCCGAGTTGGATGCGGCGGCCCAGCGGATTTTCGTTGGGGAAATATGTTTTTGCGAATGTGGAATTCACAACGACGACCGCTTGCGAGTGCTCCTTGTCGGCGCGTTCGAGGTAGCGCCCCTGTAGCAGTGGAATCCCCAGCGTCTCGAAATAATTTCCCGTCACAGTGCAGTAGCCGGCGGCAATGTACTCATGCGGACTTTTCGGAGGATGCCCGGCGACGTTGAAGTGAATGATGCTGCCACTGCCGCTGACCGGAAGATAGGACGCGGCAGCAGCGGAGCGAACTCCGGGCAGCGTTTCCACGCGATCCACCAGCCGATCGTAAAATCCGTAGCGTTGTTCAGGCCGCGCGTACGCGGTTTCCGACAGCGGCAGATCGGCGACGAAAAGATGATCGGCCTGGAATCCGAGCGGCGTATCTTGCATGCGCTCAAAACTCCGCAGCAACAACCCCGATCCGACAAGCAGCAGCATCGCCAGCGCAATTTCGGTGCAAATCAGAGCGCCGCGCAGCCGCTGATGCCCCGGACCAGCTGTCGAACCGCGCGACCCTTCGTTCAATGTTTCGCGCAAATCCAAACGTGTAGTGCGTCACGCCGGCGCGATCCCGAACAGAAGTCCCGTGATCACCGACACCACAATCGTAAAAATCAGAACCGGGCGATCGAGCGCGACATCGAAAACCTGCGGCACCGAACCCGCTGAAATTTTCAGCAGCGGCCCAAGCGACGCCTGCGCGAAAACCAGACCGAGCACACCACCCGCCACCGACAGCAGCACGCTCTCCGTCAGTAATTGCCGAATCACGCGCCCGCGGCTCGCCCCCATCGAAGTCCGAATCGCCACTTCGCGTCCGCGCGCCGCCGCCCGCGCGAGCAACAAATTCGCAACGTTCGCGCACGCGATCAGCAACACAAACGTCACCGCGCCCAGCAGCAACATCAGTGCCGGCCGCACGTTTTGCACCATCTGCCCTTGCAGCGAAACAACATCCGCGCTTGTGCCCGTGTTGTATTCCGGATACTGCTGCTCCAGCCGCTTCGTGATGCCGACCATTTCCGTGCGCGCCTGCTCGCGCGTCACTCCCGCTTTCAGCCGCCCGATCACAATGATGCCCGGATGCCAGTTGCGATCGTCGGGCAGCGTCGCCGCCCACGGAGTGAACGGCAAAAATACCTCGGCTGGCTGCAGCAACTCGAATCCCGCCGGCATGACTCCCACAATCGTGTATGGCCGCGAATCGAGATCGATCGACTTGCCGATCGCATCGGTCGCTCCGCCAAACTTCCGCTGCCACAACCCATAACTCAAAATCGCGACAGGACTAGCGCCGGCGCGATCTTCGTCGGCGCGAAACGTGCGGCCAACATGCGTATCGACGCCAAGCAGCGCGAACATCGGCGCCGTCACCATGCGTGCGTTGAGTCGTTGCGGTTCGCCCGCGCCGGTCAACGTGATCGTCGTCCCGCGCGTCGCTTCCAGCGATTCAAATGATGAGCTTTGCGCGCGCCAATCGACGTAATTCTGGTAAGACGTGCTGATGACCGGAAAGCTGCTCTTTTCGGCAACAAGAATCAAGCGCGAAGGATCTTTGTACGCGAGCGGGCGCAACAGCACAGCGTTCACGACGCTGAAGATCGCGGTGTTCGCGCCGATGCCGAGAGCGAGCGTCAGGATTGCGATCGCGGTGAATGTGGGTGTCTTCAACAGCAGGCGGAACGCGTAACGGAGGTCTTGCAGGAGCGTCTGCACGGTTGAACCTCGT
>DATAMU010000952.1:0-3941 GCA_036266605.1 Candidatus Acidiferrum sp.
ATTTGCCGTGCGCCGCAGTTGGTTCCATCCCATATGCGGAAGCTTTACGTTCGCGGGTAGCGCACGGACCTCTCCCGCGAACTGGTTCAGGCCGTGAAGCTCGGGAGCTTCTTCGCTCGCTTCGTAGAGGGCTTGCAGTCCAAGACAAATGCCCAGAAACGGAATGCCGCGCGCGAGTGCCGAGAGCAACGGAGCGCGAAGATTGTGCTCATCCATCGCACGGATCAGCGCGGCGAAATGGCCCACGCCGGGCAGAATAATCGCTCGCGCTTGATCGATTTGATTCGGTGTATTTGCACGAAGCGATTCGGCCCCAAGTTTTTGCAGCGCGCGCTCGACGCTTGTGACGTTGCCGGCACCGTAATCGATGAGTGTGACCGTCGGCGTCACAGCAATCCTTTCGTGCTCGGCAGCACGTTACGTAGGCGCTTATCGCGCGATACAGCGAAGCGTAGCGCGCGGGCGAACGCCTTAAAAAGCGCTTCCACTTGATGGTGCGAAGAGCGCCCATAGATGACGCGCAGGTGCACATTGGCGCGGGCCGCCTGCGCGAATCCCTGAAAAAAATCCTCGGTAAGTTCGGTCTGGAAATCGCCGACACGCTTCGCACTAATCTTGCCGGTGACGACGCAGTGTGGGCGTCCGCTGAGATCGATCGCCGCGGCCGCGAGAGTCTCATCCATCGGCATTAAAAAATATCCGGCACGGAGAATGCCGCGTTTGTCGCCGACGGCTTTGGCGATTGCCTCGCCAAGCGCGATGCCGGTGTCTTCGACGGTGTGATGTTGATCGACGTCGAGATCACCTTTGGCGTCGATGATGAGATCGAACGCGCCGTGACGTGCGACGAGATCAAGCATGTGATCGAAAAATCGAATGCCGGTCGAGATTTTTGATGTTCCTCGGCCATCGAGATTCAGGCGCAGCTTGATCTGCGTCTCGTTCGTAGTGCGGTCGATTGTGGCGGTGCGGGTGCGCGGCATTTTTATTTTTGGCCTCGACGGCGTTTCTTGAGGAAGAGCTGGATGAGTTGAAGTAGGCGTTGCATTTCTTTCTGCGTGCCGATGCTCACTCGAATATGGCCAGGTGCGATGTCTCGCCGGTCGCGGAGAATGATTTTGTGTTTAGTCATGGCGGTGATGAGGTCCGCGCCGGCTTCGCCGAAATCGACGAGAACGAAATTTCCCGCGGTCGGATAGGTCTTGAATCCGAGCTTGTGCAGCTCTTTCTCGAACCACGGACGCAGGCGAAGAACGGTTTTCACATACCGCTGCATGGTTTTGGCTTCGGCAACAGCTGCCTCGGCTGCGACCAACGCCGCAAGATTTACCGGAAACGGGGCAGTCGCACGGCGAAGAATGGTGAGCGAATCCGAATGCGCAAGGATCGCGCCGAGGCGGAGCGATGCAAGTCCTGCCGCTTTTGAAAATGTGCGTGCGACGAATAGTTGAGGATACTTGTCGATCCACGGAGCAACGGTTACACCGGAAAATTCGACATAAGCTTCGTCAATCACGACAGCGGTACGGGGTGCGGCTCTTAAAATAGTCTCGATCACGGACTTCTCGACGAGCGTTCCGGTTGGATTGTTCGGATTGCAGATGAAGAGCACGCGGGGATTTGTCTTCAGCGATTGCAGAACGGCGTCGGTGGGGAACTCGAACGATGGGCCATAAGGAAGCGAATTGATTTTCGCTCCGGCGACTTCGCCCCAATAGCGATACATCGGAAATGTCGGCTCTACGATGACGGCTTCGGTGCCCGCATCCACGAACGCATCGAAGAACATCCGCAGTGCGTCGTCGCCACCGTTTGTGAGCAGAAGTTGGTCTGGTTTCACCTTGAAGTGGCGCGACAGGCGGCGCGTGCTGCGGTCGTACTCGGGATACATCGAGAGAAGCTGCGGTGTGAGTTTCCCGAGCGCGCGGCGAACGGCGGACGAGCAACCTGCGGTGTTCTCGTTAAAGTCGAGACGCATCTTGTCACCGCGGCCTTCGCCGGGCGGTTCGTAGGTTTTACGATCGAGAATTGCCTGGCGAACAGGGAGCTGGGTGTTGAGTTTCATCGTCGAACCTCGATCGCGTTGAAGTGAGCTTGTAAGCCTTCGGCGCGCGCGAGCAGCTGCACATCGTCCGCGAGCCTGGAAAAGCCGGTGCGATTGATTTGTTGCACGGTGACGCATTTTACGAAATCGGCGGCGCTGAGTCCGCCACGGCGGCGCGCCCATCCTGCGGTGGGAAGAACGTGATTGCTGCCGCTGGCGTAGTCGCCGAGCGGTTGTGCCGTGTACGGCCCGACGAAAATGGTGCCAGCGGCGTTGCATGATTTTTGCAATGTCGCCTCGTCATCGCCGGGAAGTGAAAGATGTTCGGGAGCGAAGCGGTTGACGAAGTCGCATGCGTCGCTGGCCGATGACGCGACGAGAATCGCGCCGGTCTGTCGCATAGAAATATAGGCGGGATTTGTTTTTGGCAATCGCGCGAGTTGCTCTTCAACAGCCGCTCGAACTTTCTGAGCTAGCGCTTTGGACGTCGTCACGAAAAAGCTGCCGGCGTCGGGTGCGTGTTCGGCTTGAGCGAGGAGATCGGATGCGATCCATTTCGCGTTTGCTTTTGCGTCGTTGGTGAGCACAGCTGCTTCCGTTGGGCCGGCGGGCAGGTCGATCGCACAGTCGCTGCTGACGAGTTGCTTTGCGGCGGTGACGTACCGATTGCCTGGGCCGAAGATCTTTTCGACGCGCGGAATCGATCGCGTGCCGTAGGCGAGTGCCGCGATGGACTGCGCGCCGCCGATCTGCGCGATTTGTTCGATGCCGAGAAAATTAGCGGCCGCTAGAAGCTCGGCGTTGGGATGAGGACAAACGACGACGACGTTTTTTGCGCCGGCGACCTGCGCTGGAACGACCGTCATGATCAGAGTGGAAACGAGAGCGTGACGACCGCCGGGGATGTAGCAGCCGATGGTTTCGATCGCGCTCACCGACTGGCGAATCGTTACGCCGGGTTCGACCGCGAGCGACCAAGGGCGGGGAAGCTGTTTTTCCGCGACCGCGCGGACGTTTTTGGCGGCGTGTTTTACGGCGCGGAGAAAAGCGGGAGAAACCCGAGCCGAGGTGGATTCGTTACGCCCGGGCAAGCTGGGGCGCAGCAATGCTGCGCCCCTACACGGGAGGTAGATGCTCTTCGCAGTGAGATCTAGCCCATCGAGTTTCTTGGTCCATGCGAAGAGGGCGGTGTCGCCGCGCTTGCGGACGTCGCCGATAATTTTTGCGGCGACGCGTTCGGCTTCGGTGTCGCGGAACTGGCGCGCGCGGAGGAGTTGCTTCTCGGTTGCGGCGGTGAGTTGGAGGATGCGGATCATAGGACGATTTTGTTCAGGGGATATTCGACAATCCCTTGCGCGTTGGCGGCTTTGAGTTTGGGAAGAATCTGGCGCACGACGCTTTCTTCGATGATGGTGTTGACTGCGACCCATTCGGGATCACTGAGTGTCGAGATCGTCGGTTTTTTCAGTGCGGGCAAAACCTCGAGGACGCGGTTGAGATCATCGCGACGAACGTTTAGGAGCAAGCCGACTTTGCTGGCGGCGGCGATTGCGCCTTGCAGCATGAGGATGAGGTTCTGAGCCTTTTCGCGCTTCCACGGATCGGCGGCAGCATCGCGATTCATCACGAAGACTGTGGCGGATTCGAGGACGGTGTCGATGATGCGCAAACGATTGGCTCGCAGTGACGCTCCCGTCTCGGTGACTTCCACGATCGCATCTGCGAGTTGCGGAACTTTCACTTCGGTCGCGCCCCAGGAAAAATCGACGCGAGCGGTCACGCCGTGGCCCGCGAGATAATTTTCGGTGATGCGTACGATTTCCGTAGCGATGATCTTGCCGGCGAGATCGGCGGGCTTGCGAATCGCCGAATCTTCCGGAACTGCGAGAACCCAGCG
>DATAMU010000953.1:0-2225 GCA_036266605.1 Candidatus Acidiferrum sp.
GACAGTTTGCAATACACATTCGGATGCGTCGCGATCTCGCGCATCATCCCAGCCCAAGGCTCAATCTTCTTCGCCGCAATCTCCGGCTTCGCCAAATGATCGACCACAAATTTCTGTCCCGGCAACTTACCCACCAACTCAATCGCCGCCGGCAACTGCCGCGGAAAAGTCAAAATGTCGTACGTCAACCCGAAACTCTTCAAATGCCCGACGCCACGCACAAACTCCGGCCTCGCCAAAAATCGATCGTCCACTTCGGCCTGCGCAATGTGCCGCACGCCTCGCAACTTATTGAAATGCGAAAAATGCTCGAGCCGCCGCTCAACATCCGCCGCCCGTAAATCCACCCAGCCCACCACGCCGGCGATGCGTGGATTCCCTTCCGCCAGGCCCAGCAAAAATTTCGTCTCCGCCTCCGACTGATCCGCCTGCACCGCGATCGTCGCATCGACACCGCAAGCATCCAGCACCGGCGCCAAATCGCCAGGCAAAAAATCCCGCCGAATCGCCGACATATCATCGGTAATCCACGCATCCCGCACGGGATTAAACCGCCAAAAATGTTGATGAGCGTCGATGACCATCGTTCAAAAAGAGGCCGGCAAAAAATTACGCTCGATCGAGGAAGTGCACTTCCGCCTGCCCGCGCAACGTCGCCGCCGCCGTCTCCGCCGTAATATCCCGCTGCGGCCCGGCCAGCATCTCATACCCCACCATGAATTTCTGCACCGTCGCCGACCGCAGCAGCGGCGGAAAATAATGCGCGTGAAAATGAAATTCCGGATGCGCCGCGCCATCCGTCGGCGCCTGATGAAATCCCATTGTGTAAGGAAACGCCGTCGTAAATAAATTGTCGTAGCGAATCGTCAGCCCGCGCATGATCGCCGCAAGCGCATTGCGTTCCACATCGTTCAATTCCAGCAAGCTCGCCGTATGCCGCCGCCCCAGAATCATCGTCTCGTACGGCCACACCGCCCAATACGGCACCAGCGCCACAAAATGATCGTTCTCCACCACGATCCGCTCGCGATCGTTCTGCTCGAGCTTCAAATACGAGCAAAGCAAACACTGTTTCTTCGATTCCAAAAACTCGCTCTGCGCCGCGATCTCCCGCGCCGGATAATTCGGAATATTTTCATTCGCCCAAAGCTGGCAATGAGGATGCGGATTGCTCGCCCCCATCATCGCGCCGCGATTCTCAAAAATTTGAACGTGCTTGATCCAATCCACCGCGCCCAACTCGCGATACTGCTCCGCCCACACGTCGATCACCGCGCGCACGTCTTCCGGCTGCATCCGCGAAATCGTCAAATCATGTCGGGGCGAAAAACAAATCACGCGCGAAACACCGCGTTCGCTGCGCGCCACAATTAAACCCGACTCGTCCGTTTCAAATTGCTGAACATCAGGCAGCAGCGCCGGATAGTCATTCGGAAAAACATACGTCCCCGTGTATTTCGGATTCGCAACACCACCCGCCCGCGAATTCCCAGGACACAAATAGCATTCCGGATCGTATTGCAACGAAGACGCCGCGCCTGCCTTTGACACCTGTCCCTGCCAGGGCCGCTGCGTGCGATGCGGCGACACCAACACCCATTCGCGCAGCAGCGGATTCCATCTGCGATGCGGCGTGTCCTTTTTCTCCAAGGGTGTTTCGAGAGGAGCCATGCTCAGGAAATAACTCCGGCGCCTTCCGCCGGATTGCAAATATAAATCTGCGGCATCAACCCAGTTTCGTGCCGATAAGCCTTCGCGATTTTTTCCTTGAACTCGCCCGCGTGCTGCGCGTCCACAAGATTAATCGTCGCGCCGCCGAATCCACCGCCGGTCATGCGCGCGCCGTAAACGCCTTTCAGTTGATAGGCTAGATCGACCATCAGATCGAGTTCGCGGCAGCTCACTTCAAACAAATCGCGCAAACTGCGGTGCGATTCCGCCATGCGTTTGCCGAATCGCTCGATATCCCCGCTGCGCAACGCCTGCCCACTATCCAACACGCGCGCGTTCTCCGTCACGATGTGCAGCGCGCGCTTGTAAATCACGTCGGTCAGCAAACCGCGATGCTGCTCTAACTGCTCCAGCGACACATCGCGCAGCGCCTTGATCCCCGGCAGCACGGTCGCCAGCCGCCGCACCGCCTCTTCGCAATCCGCCCGCCGCCGGTTGTATTCGCTCGAGGCAAGCTCGTGCTTCACCATCGTGTTGCAAATCACCAGCTTCAC
>DATAMU010000954.1:0-6876 GCA_036266605.1 Candidatus Acidiferrum sp.
CCCGCTTCCATCTCCTCGAACGTGAATGGGTCGTTGACGCTGAAACCCGCGTCGTGAACGCCCACGGCGGCACCATTCAGCTCTCCATCGCCCCCATGGCTGCCGGCGACATCATCACGCTCACCAACCCTGAAACCAAGCAATCCGAATCCTGCCGCGTCGTCCGCATCGAATCCCTAACCGACCAGGGCTTCGAAATCTCCTTCGCCTTCGACCGCCCCTCCCCCACGTTCTGGCCCATCGCCCTGCCCCCCACCGACTGGATCGAATCCCTCATCGACCGCTAATGGTAGCGCCGGCACCCGAAGTGGGCTGGCGCCGCCGGGCGTACACTTCAAGCAATCCGTATCCGTCACCCCGTTAAAGTTCGCCCCGGCGTTGTTTCGCCGGTCGCTTGACCTCCGTAAAAATACCCGCATCGAATCTCTGCGCATCCTAGCAATGAGCAAATTCAACAGCTTCCGAGTCGTCACGAATTTCGCATAAGTACTTGACAAGTAACCATTTATGTGCTATACATCTCCCAGCGTGAATCGACGGACCGCCGCCGCAACCCTCAAAAAGTCGGCGCAACCCCACGCTCACCCCAAAATCTCGCGTAACTCCCTTAGAATCACATCCTTGCACCATTTCTCGTTGCAAGTCATTTATAATCACATCCTTACGCAAAAAGGGTGGGGGGGGACCCCATCTTGACCCCCTCAACCCCAAAACCGCAGCCCACCGCCCTGCTCGGCAAATCCGTCCTCGACTGCATCGGCAACACGCCGTTACTGCGTCTCGAACGCATCGCTAAAGACTTCCCGAACGTCGAATTCGCCGCCAAGGCCGAATGGTTCAACCCCGGTGGTTCCGTAAAAGACCGCCCCGCGCTCAGCATGATTCAAGCCGGCCTGAAATCCGGTGCTCTCACTCCCGGCAAAACCATCATCGACGCCACTAGCGGCAACACTGGCATCGCCTACGCTATGATCGGCGCCGCTCTCGGCTACCCCGTGAAACTCGCACTTCCCGATAGCGCTTCGCACGAACGCAAGCGCATCCTTGCGGCATTCGGCGCCGAACTCGTCATCACTCCCGGCGACGAAGCGACCGACGGAGCCATCCGCAAAGTCCACGAGATCGTCGCCGCCGATCCGCAAAAATATTTTTATCCCGATCAGTACAGCAACGCTGCCAACTGGCAAGCCCACTATCACGGCACCGCCAACGAAATCTGGAATCAGACCGAAGGCCGCATCACTCATTTCGTCGCAGGCTTAGGCACCAGCGGCACCTTTGTCGGCACCACGCGCCGCCTCCACGAACTCAATCCGAAAATCCGTTGCATCAGTCTTCAGCCCGACGGCCCATTCCACGGCCTCGAAGGTTGGAAGCACATGGAGACCGCGCTCGTCCCGTCGATTTACGACGACAAACTCGCCGACGAAAATCTCGAAGTCAGCACCGAAGATTCCTACAAGCTAATCAAGCGCCTCGCGCGCGATGAAGGTCTGCTGGTAAGTCCCAGCGCTGCCGCCGCGGTTGTCGGTTGCTTCAACGTCGCGAAATCGATTCCACGCGATCAGCACGCCGTTATCGTCACCGTTTTCGCCGATTCCGCGTCAAAATATCTCAGCGAACGCTTCTGGGATGAACACGAATGACGCCAAAGCTAGAACAAATAAGCCGAATCTTCATTCGCGAAGCATGAACGCACACTAGCTGCGAGGGACGAAGTCTTAACAATACCGATGCTCCGCAAATGAGTTCACGGAACACGGATCACGGAACACGACGATTATGAGCGACGTACCGATTCTCCAACTGAGCCAGGATCTCTCAAATAAGATCGGCGCCCACGGCGCCGAAACGTATCCCCACGAATGTTGCGGCGCTCTCCTCGGTCGCGACCTCGACGCACCCGCTGGCGCAAACCTTCCGTCGCGCGAAGTCACCGCGCTTTTCCCGCTCGTGAATCGCCGCGACGATTCGCCGCGCAACCGTTTCTCCGTCACATCCGAGGACGTTCGCGACGCCGAGAAAGCCGCCCGCGAAAAGGGAATCGACGTCGTCGGCTGGTATCACTCGCACCCAGATCATCCGGCCAAGCCCAGCCAATTCGATCAAGATCACGCCTGGCCCTGGTACAGCTACATCATCGTCAGCGTCGCCAACGGCCGCCCCGAAAAAATGACCTGTTGGCGCCTCGCCGACGACCGCACCCAATTCACCCCCGAAGATCTGAAAATCGCAGGCAAAGATGCCGCAGCCCAATCCGCACCATGAAAATAATTTGAATCGTCAGGGCACGACTTCAGTCGTGCCACAAAACAAAACGAGAAAGCGGCTTTAGCCGCTGAGGGAATGTAAAATTTTTGAGATCTAACTCGCGAGCAACCCCGCGAACTGGCACCAGCGAAGCACTTTGACTTAGAATCACAACTCCGATTGGAGCGTAACAAATGGCAGTGAAAGTAATGATTCCAACCCCGCTCAGGGTTTACACCGGCAAGCGCGACTCCACCGAAGTCAGCGCCGGAACCGTCGGCGAAGCACTCAGCGGACTCACAACGCAGTTCGGCGATCTGCGCAAACACCTCTTCACCGAAGACGGAAAACTCCGCAGCTTCGTCAATGTCTACCTCAACGACGAAGACATTCGCTACCTCGCGAAGGACGCCACTCCCACCAAAGACGGCGACACCATCAGCATCGTCCCCTCCATCGCCGGCGGCTGCGCTCTTTCCTGTTGTTGTTGATTCCGTTCAACTTCTAGAGCGTTGATCCGCGGCTTGCATCCAGCCGCGCAGCATCACATCTAATGTGGCGTGCACACGATTGTCGGAAAGTTTCGCGCCGCAAAGTCGGCGCAACGAAATAACGAACGAACGCACGAACTGACGCGATAGGAATTCGAGGAACGAGAAATGTCAACGCAAGTGAAACCGCTAACTGAATCCCCCGCTGCCGGCGCAGCCACCAGCCTCAGTAAGGAAGAAGTGCTCCGCTACAGCCGCCACCTGATCATGCCCGAGGTCGGCATGGAAGGTCAGCTCAAGCTCAAAGGCGCGAAAGTCCTGCTCATCGGCACGGGAGGACTCGGCGCTCCGCTCGGCCTCTATCTGGCCGCAGCAGGCGTCGGCAAACTCGGCCTCGTCGATTTCGACGTCGTCGATTTCACCAACCTGCAACGGCAGATTGCCTTTGGTTCGAGTGATGTCGGCAAGTCCAAGGCAAAGTCAGCGCAAAAGCGACTCTCCGATCTGAATCCCGACATTCAGATCGAAGCATACGAGACGCAGCTCGACAGCAGCAACGCGCTCGAACTCTTCAAGGACTACGACATCATCGTCGATGGCACCGACAATTTCCCCACGCGCTATCTCGTCAACGACGCGTGCATCCTGCTTGGCAAGCCCAACGTCTACGGCTCGATCTTCCGCTTCGAGGGACAGATCACTGTGTTCGGCATGCCCGACGGTCCGTGCTACCGCTGCCTCTATCCCGAACCGCCTCCGCCGGGGCTCGTTCCGTCCTGCGCCGAAGGCGGAGTTCTCGGAGTTCTGCCCGGAATCGTCGGCTCCATCCAGGCGATGGAAACGATCAAGCTGATCATCGGCAAGGGCGACAGCCTCGTCGGTCGCTTGCTGCTCTTCGACGCTCTCGGAATGAAATTCCGCGAGCTCAAGCTGCGCAAGAATCCGAATTGCCCGATGTGCGGCACAAATCGCACGATCAACAAACTTATCGACTACTATCAGTTCTGCGGAATTCGCGGAGAAGAGGCGGAGGCTCCTGACTTGGGCGTTCCAGAAATCACTCCGAAAGAATTGAAAGCGCGGCTCGACAAAGGCGACGATCTTTTCATTCTCGACGTGCGCGAGCCGCACGAATATCAAATCTGCAATCTCAACGGGAAACTCATTCCGCTCGGCGAGATCCCGCGCCGTGTACACGAGCTCGACACTTCGCGCGAAATCGTTGCGCACTGCCGCAGCGGCAAGCGTTCCGCCGAAGCCGTCGATTTCCTGCGCAAAGCCGGCTTCAAGAAAATTCTCAACCTCAAGGGCGGAATCCTGGCTTGGTCCGACGAAGTCGATCCCAGCGTTCCTAAGTATTGAGGAACGAAAGTCGACAGTCGAAGTCAAGAGTTGAAAGCAAAACCTTCGAATCCGAATTTGCGGACTTACTGGATGATCGGATTGCTGCTTAGTCCGAGGACACGCTTGGCGGATTGGGTTAAACTCAACAGCGCACGAAATAAACTCATTCGCGCAGCGTTTCAGGAGACCTAATGGCCGCAACGAAAATCACTGTGAACACGAACGGATCGATCCGGGTCGAAGGCGATTTTGAAATCGTCGATCCGACGGGCGCGCAGTTCGGACTCGCGGGTCGCACCGCCATAGGCCTGTGCCGCTGCGGCGCTTCGGCCAACAAACCTTTCTGCGACGGCTCCCACAAGAAAGTCGGTTTCAGCGACCCAGTCGTCGCCCGCGAACTCCCGCCGCCCGTCCCCAAACCGCAGGTTTAACGGCGGGTAAAAAATGGGCTAGCATTGCTTCAACGAATCAGAAGCCGCCTTCCAGCTCGCTTAGGGCATTATGAAAAGACTGTCTCCCAATGACGGCGATCCTTGTATCAATCGGCTGAGAAAAGCGTCCTACGCGGTAACAGCGGTCTCGGCACCTCGTATTAGAGATTCCCAATTCAGTGAGACGGGTCTCATTGTGAGAATCCTTCCTATTGCTGTTTTGGAACCTTCCGCACGTCCCTAAGTGTCCAAAAATGAATTAGATAGAGAAGCATTATTCGTTCCGCGTGGCTCCGTGCCACCATCTCACCCGTTTCATTTTGCTGTGCGCTCGCAGTAACCCCTCCCGCAACCATCCCAATATCAATCACTTAGAGGCCGGCAATTTCGGTCGAGAAGGGACGTTGGCGTGCATTTATCCCGGTTTGTTACGGCTTCTCTGGGTTTGTTCGGTATTTGGGGGGATTCGTGGGCGGTTGGACCAAGATTGCCGGGTTTCTGCGGCACCCGGCGACGACGGCAACGGAGAGCGTTCGACGCGTGTCGAAACAGCCCTCGGCTGGTGTCTCGCGACTGTCCATCCTTACCTATTCGATCATTGCGATGGGCTACTTCGCGCTGGTCGCCTACCTGCGCTACGCCGGCGTCACCGGTACGACGCAAAGCTATCTCTACCTCGAAGTCGGCGGCATCCTCATCAGTTTCTGCTACGCCGCGAACGCGCTGGTGCGCTTCCGCGGCACACACGACCGCACGGCGCTGATTCTGGCCTTTGGTTTTGTCCTTTCCGGAATTATCGAGACCGTCGGCTACTTCGCTCTCAACGAGCGGCTGCAAGCCGGCCACGCTCTCCCGACAACGGTGCCGATGGGCTGGATGGTCAGCCGCGTTCTGCTCGCGGTGATGTTGCTCGCGGCCATCGCGGTCGATCGTTATATGCCGACCGCGCGGCAGCCGAGCCGCGAAACCGCCGGCGCACTGCTTGTGGTTTTGCTCGCAGCGTATCTGACGAGCGCAACATTTTTGGCCGCCCCGGCCGCGCCTTTCTCGCATGCTGCGTGGATTCTTTCTCGTCCCTGGGATTTGCTCCCCGGCGCACTCTTTCTCGTCGCCGCAATCTGGTACGGCCAGCAACTCAAAAGCAAGAGCGCCGAAACGCGCGAAGCTCCGAGCCTTTACGAGTATTCGCTCTACGGCGTCGCTTCGCTCAACGTGCTCTGCCACTCGGCGGCGCTTTTCTCGCGGCATCTCTTCGACGGCCCGTTCTTTCTCGCGGAGCTTTGCAAGACCGCCAGCTACGTGATGATTCTCGCCGGTGCACTGCTTGAGCAGGCACGATTATTCGAACAAGTTCGCTCGATGGCCGTCAGCGATTCGCTGACCGGCCTCGCCAATTACCGCCGCCTCATCCACGTGCTCGAAAACGAGCTCGACCGTTCGAAGCGCACGCAGCGCGGCTTCAGCGTGATCTTGCTCGACATGGATGGCCTCAAGGCGATCAACGATCAGTTCGGCCACCTGACCGGCAGCCGCGCGCTGGTGCGCTTGGGCAAAGTTCTTTCGAATCATTCGCGCGCGATCGATACACCCGCGCGTTATGGCGGAGACGAATTCGCACTCGTGCTGCCCGAAGCGGGCCGCGACGTGGCGACGCGCGTCGTCGCCCGCGTCCGCGAAAAACTTGCCGCCGAGCCCGAGCGCCCGGCGCTCTCGGTCAGCGCGGGCGTCGCCTCGTTCCCCGAAGACGGCGACACGCCGGAGCAATTGCTCGGCGCGGCCGATCGCAACCTCTACGGCATGAAGCACCGCGGCAAGAGCGGTGTCCAAAATCTCAAAAGAATCGCGGCGTGCCTGTGAGGCTGACCACACCCATGCCGATCAAAAAGCTCTTTCCGTTTCATCGCAATGAGCGCCGGATCCTGATGGAAATTCCGGTCGTTCTCGACCGCCATCAAGGCGAGCAGGGCGCGGAATCGACATTTACGGAAAACGTGAGCGCGCGAGGCGCACGCGTTGTCAGCACGCGACGATGGGAAAAAGGCGAACCATTGACGTTCGCGTCGCGCACCGGAGAGTTTCGTTCGTTGGCTCGAGTGGCGTACTGCCAGCCATTGCATGGCGACGGCTATGCGGTGGGGGTGGAGTTCCTCGATCCGGCTGGGCGATGGGTTGTTCAATCCAAAGTCAGCTCGGCCCAACGGCAGGGCGGATAGGAGGGGAACGCCTGGAACAAGGAAGACAAATAACTAGCGCAAATAGAAATACAGTTTGAAGCGCCGCGCGGAAGAGAAGGCCGCACGGCGCTTCATTCTTTTGCAGCCTCGAAAATTAAAAACGATTACTCTCGCCTGTACCATCCG
>DATAMU010000955.1:0-2915 GCA_036266605.1 Candidatus Acidiferrum sp.
CGATGAATTCGGGCTGGCCGCCGCTGGCGTTGCCTTGTCCGCCGGGGAGCTGGACGGAATGCGTGGCGTCGAAGATCACCGGGTAGCCGAATTTTTTCATGATGGGGAACGAGCGAACGTCGACGACGAGATTCTGGTAGCCGAAGGTGGCGCCGCGTTCGGTGAGCATGATGTTGTCGTTGCCGGTGGCGGCGAGTTTTTCAACGACGTTTTTCATGTCCCACGGCGAGAGGAACTGGGCTTTCTTCACGTTGACGATGCGATTCGTTTTTGCGGCGGCTTCGAGGAGATCGGTTTGGCGCGAGAGGAAAGCTGGGATTTGGAGGATGTCCACGACTTCGGAGGCAGGGGCGGCTTGTTCGCGTTCGTGGATATCGGTGAGCACGGGGAGTTTTAGATCGGATTTGATTTTGCCGAGGATGCGGAGGCCCTCTTTGGCGCCGGGGCCGCGGAAGGATTTTGCGGAGGAGCGATTGGCTTTGTCGTAGGAGGCTTTGAAGATGTAAGGAATGCCAGCGTCGGCGGCGATTTTAGCGATGGACTCAGCCATTTTGCGGGCGTGGGATTCGGATTCGATGACGCAGGGGCCGGCGATGAGGAAAAGAGGATTTTTCGCGCCAAGGCGCAGGGAGTGCAGCGGGATTTCGCGTGTTGTCGTCATGCAGAGTTGGCGTCAGTGAAGATAACACAACGATCGCGAAGACGGGCACGGCGGTGCGGTGCCCCTACGAGCTTGTGGATTGAAAAGCTCCATCGAATTCGCGGCGTCGGATGAATTTACGCGGTGGCGTGAGGCGCGACGGCGACTGCTTGGGCGCGATGGGATTCAGCCACGGGGCGATTTTTGTTTTTTTTATGCTCGATCGCGGCGCCAATGAAGGCGGAGAAGAGTGGATGCGGCTCGAGCGGCTTGGATTTGAATTCGGGATGGAACTGGCAGCCGAGGAACCATGGATGATCGGGAGCTTCGACGATCTCAACGTAATTTTCGTCGGGAGTGCGGCCGGTGATGCGAAGGCCGGCGCCGGTCAGAATTTTTTCGTAGTCGCGATTGAATTCGTAGCGATGGCGGTGACGCTCGCTGATTTCGGTTTTGCCGTAGGCGCGATTGGCAAATGATCCGGGTTCGAGTTTGCAGGGCCAGGCGCCGAGGCGCATGGTGCCGCCCATTTCGTCCACGCCGAGGAGTTCGCGCAATTTATAGATGACCCGGTGCGGCGTTTGCGGATCGAATTCGGTGCTGTCGGCTTGTTTCAGTTCGGCGACGTCGCGCGCGTATTCGATCGTGGCGCACTGCATGCCGAGGCAGATGCCGAAGAAGGGAATTTTGTTTTCGCGCGCGTAGCGAATGGTGTGAACCATTCCCTGGATGCCGCGCTTGCCGAATCCGCCGGGGACGAGGATGCCGTCATAGCCACGCAGCTTCGTTGCGGCGGTTTCGAGCGAGTCGATTTCTTCGGCTTCGATCCATTCCAAAAATGTTTTGTGATCGTGTGCCAGGCCGCCGTGTAGGAGAGCTTCACGGAGGCTCTTGTAGGCGTCCTCGAGCTGAACGTATTTGCCGACGATCGCGATGCGCGCTTCGCCCACGGGATGGCTCATGCGGTGAACGAGATCGATCCACGGCTTGAGATCTTGCGGGTGCGGATGCTCTTCGAGCTTGAGCAGTCGCAAAATTTGCGTGTCGAGACCTTCGCGCGCGAGTTCGACGGGGACGGCGTAAATCGTTTTCACGTCTTCCATCGAAATGACGCAGGCTTCGGCGACGTTGCAGAAGAGCGCGATTTTGCGTTTCAGGTCGGCGGGGATGTGGCGATCGCTGCGGCAAAGCAAAATATCGGGCTGAATGCCGATGCCGAGCATTTCCTTGACGCTGTGTTGCGTGGGCTTGGTCTTTTGTTCGCCGGCGGCGGCGATGTAGGGAACGAGAGTCACATGAACGAAGAGTGTGTTTTCCGCGCCAAGCTCGAGGCGCATCTGGCGGATTGCTTCGAGAAAGGGAAGCGATTCAATGTCGCCGACAGTGCCGCCGATTTCGACGATGACGACGTCCACACCTTCGGAGACTTTTTTGATGGTGGCTTTGATTTCGTCGGTGACGTGCGGGATGACCTGCACGGTCTTGCCGAGATAATCGCCGCGGCGCTCTTTGGTGAGAATGGTTTCGTAGATGCGGCCGGTGGTCCAGTTATTGTCGCGGCTGAGCTTGGCGTGGGTGAAGCGCTCGTAGTGGCCGAGGTCGAGATCGGTTTCAGCGCCGTCTTCGGTGACGAAGACTTCGCCGTGCTGAAACGGACTCATCGTGCCGGGATCGACATTGAGATACGGATCGCACTTTTGAAGGGTGACTTTGAATCCGCGACTTTCGAGGAGACAACCGATGGAGGAGGCAGCTACGCCCTTTCCGAGAGAGGAAACAACACCGCCGGTAACAAAAATATATTTTGGCGCCATCCTTAAGTTGGCCTCGACTCGCAATTGCTCTTACGCGCCGGGCCTGTCCGACCTCCGCAGGAGTGACGTACACATAATTATGGGCACGAAACGCGAGTGTGTCAATGAGACGCGGGAGATTGGACGAATCAAAAAATTTATCGCGCAAATCGGCACTGTGACAGCGCCCTAACTCATTCCGCAAATTCGCGCACGTCGGCTGAGAGCAACTTTCCGCGGTGGGTTGGGTTCAAAAAGTGGGGAAGGTTCGCGGCCCTTTTGTTGGGTGGCGTGCCGCCAAGTGGCAGTTGCGGAGTGTAAATAGTTTGTCTTTCGACATCAGGAATGGCGCTCGCGAAACCGCATTGGGCACTATTTCCATCTAATTAGGGAATATAGAGGTAGCGCGAATTGCCGTCGTGGTGATCGCGGCGCGGTCGAGACTCGAGTGGTCGAGTCAATCAAACAAGGAAAAATCATGA
>DATAMU010000956.1:0-5615 GCA_036266605.1 Candidatus Acidiferrum sp.
AAGGAGGCGGCGTCCGTCCCCCAGGGCCGCGTAAACCATGAGCGCACCTGCAACCGCACGCGAGGATCACCAAGCGATGGAATTTAGCGTATCCAAATCGGCGCTGCTGAACGAACTCAGCACCACGCAGGGTGTCGTCGAACGAAAAACGACGATCCCGATTCTGTCGAACTTGCTGGTCGAGGCTAAGGGTGAGCGGCTCAACATCACAGCCACTGATCTTGAGCTGAGCATTCGCACGTCGTGCGACGCCAAGGTGAAAAAAGAAGGCGCCGGAACAATCCCTGCGAAGAAGCTTCTTGAACTCGTCCGCCTGCTTCCCGAAGGCGAGATCAAGTTCCGGCTACTCGAAAATCATTGGGTCGAAATTGTCAGCGACAAAAAGAAATACAAGCTCGTCGGTATGGCGAAGGAAAATTTCCCAGCGTTGCCGGCGATGCCACACACGATCGTGCAGATCTCCGCGCCGGTGATGGAGAGCCTGATCAGCAAGACGAAATTCGCGATTTCAATGGAAGAGTCGCGCTACACGCTCAACGGTGGCCTGCTCATTCTGAAGCCCGACACGCTCGCCATGGTCGCGACCGACGGCCACCGTCTCGCGCTCGCCGAAACCGATCAGAAACTCGCCGGACTCAACGGCGAAATGAAAGTGCTCATCCCTAAAAAGGCGATGGACGAGGTTTCCAAGCTCGCCAGCTCGGCCGATTCCGAAGCGCAGATTGACTTCGCAAAAGACGAAAGCCATCTTTTCTTCCAGGTTGGCCATCGCCTGCTGATTTCGCGCATTCTCACCGGCCAGTTCCCGAACTACGAAGCCGTGCTGCCGCGCGACAACAACAAGACCGTGACGATCGAACGTGGCGAACTGTGCGACGCCGTGAAGCGCGTCTCGCAACTTGCCGACCAACGCTCTCACGCAGTGAAGCTCGCCGTCTCGCGTGACGGCATCGAAATCTCCGCGTCGAGCCCCGAATACGGCGAAGCAAAAGAAAACATCGAGAAGGAATACAAAGGCGATCCGATTTCGATCGGCTTCAATTCCAGCTACATGCTCGATTTTCTCGGCGCCGCCGCTGATGGCCCAGTCAGTATCGAACTCAAGGACGAACAGTCGGCCGGCCAGATGCGTCCCCTAGCCGACGAAAGCTATCGCTACCGCTACATCATCATGCCGATGCGCATCTGACGGCGCCTTGATATGCCAAATTGGAATGTCAAGATCACGCATAACCGCGACGAACGTAGCGCCGGCATCCCTGCCGGCGTTTTTTCTTTAACGCAAGCGGTATGTGTCCACCTCGCTTACGCCTCTGCCCGAAACGTCTTGCCTAGCTCCTGATCCGCCAGCCGAAAATAGTGCCGAAAGTTGTAAATCAACGGCGACCACTTTGCAGGATCGACGTAGTTTTCTTTCAACACAAAATTCTTCTCCACATGCACGCGCACAATCTCAACTTCAGCGGCCACTCCTCCGCCAAGTTCGCCGAGCTTCGCGCCACTTAATTTGTGCAGCGCCGTGACGCGCGCCTCCATGTGAACCGGACACTCTTTCGCACGCATCGGCTTCACAAGATCGCTCGGGAGTGGCGTCAACTCCGCCACCTCGAATTTTCGCGGCTCATAGTGAAATTGTTTCTTCTTCAGCTCGGGCACGGGATTCTTCGCCGTTAGCGGCGCCAGCCTCTCGACCTGCTCCCACATTTCAGGACTCGGCAAGTTGACGACACACGCTCGATGGCGTTCAAAATTTTCCGCCGTCTTCGTCTCGGTCAGAAGTCCAAGCGTCATCGTCCAGCCCAGCGCCCAGAAAGAAGAAATCGGAGCGAGATCTGTCGTGCCGTCTTCATTCAACGAGCTCACCAGCGCCACAGGCGTACCGAAATACAAAATCTTCGGCTCGATTGTGCGAAATTCCGGTTCTGCGCCGTTCTTTGCCGACTTCTTCGTAATTACTGCTGTTTTTTCGACAGGTTCTAGGGCCTTTTTCATCGTTTTTCCTTTCGATTTCTCTTCACATTTTGACGCCGTAAAGGCCCTGTCGGTTCTGCCGATAGCATTCTGATAAGCAGGCTTTAGAGGATTGCTAAATAATTGCAAATAAATGACTTACAGCGCTCTGCTTGACGCTTTTTCCTTTGGCTTTTCCGCGTGATCGGGTACAATGCTTACGTTGTACTTTTGCTGTCGGTTTCCTCCTGTTTTTCGGTCCGCCTCGCGCAATCGAGGCACGTCCGCCAAGTCAGCGAAGTTCGCTTTCCGCCCTGCGCCAGGGGCCAGAACGTCGCGCTTGGAAATGAAGCCTTTCGAGCGCGAACACGTTCGTCAGGTTGACAAGTCTTCGCCACGTCTCGCTGCGCGAGACGGGATGGAGCAGGGGCCCTACGAGTTCCAAAGCACGCGTTCGCGCCTGCATCGGAGCCAAAGGGTAAGGCGACGCACGGAGAAGTCCGCAACTCAGCCTTTCCTCGCTTCAAAGAATTTGAATCAGGTCACAGCGACCTCGCTTGTGCGCTGTCTCGCGGTTTGTTTGCGCTGCAAAATTTTCGGCGGCAATTCGCCGCGCGCGTTTTCTTAAAGATTGAAGTTCCGATGGGAGATCGAATGGCTGAGGAAAAAGATCCGCAAGGGCAAGGCCACAAGTACGACGCAAAGTCGATCAAAGTTCTCGCTGGACTGGAAGCCGTACGCCTGCGTCCCGCGATGTACATCGGCTCCACCGGCGAAATGGGCCTTCACCATCTCGTCTGGGAAGTTGTGGACAACTCCGTTGACGAAGCGATGGCAGGCCACGCCGACGAAATCAACGTCACCGTGCACGCCGACGAGTCCGTCACCGTCGTGGACAACGGCCGCGGAATTCCTGTGGATATGCACGCCACCGAAAAGCGGCCGGCTGCCGAAGTCGTGCTGACGGTCCTTCATGCCGGCGGCAAATTCGATAGCGACACGTACAAAGTTTCCGGCGGTCTCCACGGCGTCGGAGTCAGCGTTGTCAACGCGCTGGCCGACTGGCTGGAACTCGAAATCTCGCGCGATGGCTCGGTTTGGGAGCAGACCTACGAAAAAGGCAAACCAACCTCAAAGTTGAAGCAAACCGGCAAGACGCGAAAAACTGGGACGAAGATCACCTTCCACCCGGATCCGACAATTTTCGACAAGACCACCTATAGCTACGACACGCTCGCGCAGCGCCTGCGCGAACTCGCCTTTCTGAACAAGGGACTGAAAATCACGCTGACGGACGAACGCAGCGACAAGACCGCGGAATTCCGCTTCAGCGGCGGCATCAGCGAATTCGTCAAGCATCTCAACCGCGGTAAAACCACTCTCCACGATTCGCCGATCTACATCGAAGGCAAGCGCGGCAACGTCGAAATCGAAATCGCGCTGCAATACAACGACAGCTACGGCGAAAATGTCTTTGCGTTCGCCAACGCGATCAACACTGTCGATGGCGGCACGCATCTTTCGGGATTCCGCTCGTCGCTGACGCGCACCATTAACAGTTTCGCGTCGAACGCCGGCATGTTGAAAGAACAGAAGGACGAGGTTTCGATCAGCGGTGACGATGTGCGCGAAGGGTTGGTTGCCGTCATCAGCGTTCGCTTGCCGCAGCCTCAGTTCGAAGGCCAGACCAAGGGCAAGCTCAATAGCGACATCAAGGGCGACGTCGAGCAGCTCGTGAACGAGCGGCTTGGCGAATGGTTCGATAAGCATTCCACCGTGGCTCGCCGGATCATTGCGAAGTGCATTGACGCCGCTCGTGCGCGTGAAGCAGCTCGCAAAGCGCGCGAACTGACGCGCCGCAAATCGGCGATGGATTCGAGCGGCTTGCCCGGCAAGCTCGCCGATTGCCAGGAACGCGATCCGTCGCGCTGCGAACTCTTCGTCGTCGAGGGCGAATCCGCAGGCGGCTCCGCAAAAATGGGCCGCGACCGCAAGTCGCAGGCGATCCTGCCGCTCAAAGGTAAGATTCTCAACGTTGAAAAGGCACGTTACGACAAGATGCTTGGCCACGAGGAAATTCGCGCCATCATCACCGCGCTCGGCACCGGCATCGGCAAAGACGATTTCGACGCAGGCAAGCTGCGCTATCACAAAATCATTCTGATGACCGACGCCGACGTGGACGGCAGCCACATCCGCACGCTGCTGCTCACCTTCTTTTTCCGCCACATGAAGGAGCTGATCGATCGCGGCCACGTGTATATCGCGCAGCCACCTCTGTATCGCGTGAAACGCGGCAAGAGCGAGAAATACATCCGCGACGCGGCCGATTTCGCTCACGAACTGATGAAGCGCGCAACGGAAGATCACGTCGTGAAGGCGAAGGAAGGCGTTTCGCTCGAAGGCGCGGCGCTGACCAAGTTCCTGCTCAACGTGCAGGAGTTCGATGCCGCCACCACGAAGCTCGGCCGGCGCCTGCATGATCCGCGTCTTGTCGAAATCCTCGTCGAAAGCGGCCTCGAGAAGAAAACCGATTTCGAGGACAAGAAGCCACTCGAAAAATTACTGAAAGAAGTCGAGAAGGCCAAGCTCAAACTCGAAGGCAAAGTGGTCTTCGACGAAGAGCACAGTTTGTACGAGCTGCATTTCGGTCCGCCGCGCAACCAGAAGATAAATTGGGCGCTCGTTTCGACCGCCGAATACAAGCGCATGCGCGGCCTCGCCAAATCGATCGACGAATACAACAAGCCGCCCTTCACCATTCAGAACAACGGCACCAAGGTGATCAAAGAAAAGGCGCAAGACGTTTTGAATTACGTCGTCGATGACGCCAAAAAAGACTTCACCATCACGCGATTCAAAGGCCTGGGCGAAATGAACGCCGAGCAGTTGTGGGAAACCACGATGAACCAGGACACGCGCACGCTTCTTCAGGTGAAGCTGGAAGATGCCGTCGCCGCCGAAGATATTTTTACCACGCTGATGGGTGAAAACGTCGAAGCGCGCCGTAAGTTCATCGAAGAAAACGCCCTCGACGTCCAGAACCTGGATATTTGATTTCGATGGCGCGAATCGACACGCCATCGTCATCCGGCGCGTCGCAACGCGATGCGCTTCGCTGGGGCTTGCTTCTGGCAGCCGTTGCGGTTTCCGGGTATCGGCTTATAGATGCGTTTCGGCAGTTTCGGAATTGGCGGTCGACGATGCGGATCGATCCTTCGGCCGCGGATTTGTATCGATTGAATTTTGAAGTCGATGCTACGGGGATTGTGGTCGTGATGGCGATAGGTTTGGTGGCGTTCTATCTACTGCGGCCTTCATCGAAAGACCGCTGATGATGTACCAGTTGGGTTGGACGACGTTGCCCGGTTTGCGCGGATTGAGTTGCAGTGATTTTCGCGCTGTGTCGACGGATGCACCGGACACGAATCGCGGCGTCGCGATTGAATTTGCAGGTGAAGCTGACCGCGATGAATTTTTGCGCCGTATCGAAGCAGAATTCGGCCCGCGCCGTTTCACCAACGCGGCCGATGCCTTCGACACGGTGAAGGCTTGGGCTCAAGGCAACAGGTAGTGCGCACTAAGAATTTTCGATTGGTGGCGATGAGTCACCAATCACGAATCACAAGTCACTGAGGGAAAATGGCGGACGAGAAAAACACTTC
>DATAMU010000957.1:0-4082 GCA_036266605.1 Candidatus Acidiferrum sp.
GATTCGATTGTCCGCACCCAGTAATCAAGACAGAACTACTTTAATTCCCTCTCCAGTTCCTCTCGATTCCATTTTCCGTTGACAGCTGCGGCTTCATAAGTCAGCTGGCAAAATCGGAAAAGCGCAGTAGCTGGATAAGTAGAAGTCCGTACCGCTTCGTACGGCAACAAGTATTCGCCAATGTCTTTGCGATAGGAAGCCTCTCCCTCAGGCGCGACGTGATACTCGCTAAAGCCAGCGGGTTCGGGGCTGGCGTAGGAATAGTAGGCGGGCTCTTTGATGTTGCCGCTGCCGGGCCAGAAGCCGACGCTGCTGACTTCGTGGGAGTAGGCTTCCTGCGTGATGCGGTCGGCGCCGGGTTTTGCCGGTGCGCGGCGACCGGAGAAACGTGTTACAGCAAGATCGAAGCTGCCCCAGAAAAAATGCACCGGGCTGCTTTTGCCGATGTAAAGGGCGCGGAAGTCGTGAAACACATCGCTGCTTGAAGCCAAAATTCGCCAGAACTTGTGCACAGCAGCGCTGTCGTACGAAGCGTGCGCTTTGTCCTGGTCGAACGGAATCGGATCGGGAATTTCGACGGGCATCTTCCAAATCTTTACGTCGATGCCTTGCGAACGAAGCATCGTGAAGAATTCAGAGTAGAAATCGGAGACGCTTTTAGGCGCGAGTGCGATTGACGCCGAGTTTCCGTCACTCTTCCGAAGAACGAGTTGATGAGAAATGAAATCGAATTCGATTTCAACGATGAGATCGCCATACGGCATCGAAGAAGTGGTTAGGCCGCGTGCGCTGACGTAGAGCGGGACGTTCCACCAATGATTGACCATCGGTGTTAGGGCGAGACGGACTTTGCCAACGATTTGCGTCCACATGTGCAGCGTGGCACGAGTCGGTTCCCAGGATTCGAGCGGCAACGATGGCCAAGACTCCGGAGAATTGTTTAGTTCTCGCGCCTGTCCAACATTCGGAGTCATTTGCCACCTCTTACGAGACTTCTTATTCGATCACGACCTTCAAGAATTTCTTTTTGCCGGCGCGCAGGGAAAATTCTCCCGGTTTGTCGGTCGGCATGCTTTTTCGGGGATCGTCTACGCGCGTGCCGTCAACCTCGGCACCGCCTTGTTTGATGAGGCGATCGGCTTCGCTTTTTGAGTCGACCAACTTCAGCTCGACGAGCAATGCGTTGAGTTGTTTGGCTTCGCCTTTCGGGAGCTTTACGACGGGAATTTCGGTGGGGGCTTGGCGGTCGCGGAAGACGCGCTGGAAATTTTCGGCGGCCTTGTTGGCGGCGTCCTGACCGTGAAAGGTGGCGATGACTTCTGTGGCGAGGCGCATCTTGGCATCCATGGGATGCAACTTGCCGGCGGCGACTTCAGCTTTCAGTGCTGCGATTTCTGCGGGCGTGCGGTCGGTGATGAGCTCGTAGTATTGCCACATCAGCTCGTCGGGAATCGACATCATCTTGCCGAACATTTCGACGGGAGGCTCGGTGATGCCGACGTAGTTGCCCAGGCTCTTGGACATTTTGCGCGAGCCGTCGAGGCCGACGAGGATCGGCATGGTGAGGACAGCCTGGCCCGCGACGCCGTATTCGCGCTGGATTTCACGATGGACGAGGAGATTGAATTTTTGCTCGGTGGCGCCGAGTTCGACGTCCGACTTCAAGTTCACAGCATCCAGCGCCGTCAACAGCGGATAGAGCAGCTCGTGCACAGATATCGGTTGCTGGTTTTCCAGGCGGGAACGGAAGTCTTCGCGCTCCAACATGCGGGCGAGACGGTAGTGGGAGCAGAGACGCACAACGTCAACAGCGTTTAGCTTGTTGAGCCATTCGCTGTTGTAGCGGACTTCCGTTTTTTTCGGGTCGAGGATTTTGAAGACTTGTTCGAGATACGTTTTTGCGTTGGCGTCGACTTGCTCGCGCGTTAGCGGCGGACGCGTTTCGGAGACTCCGGTGGGGTCGCCGATCATGGCGGAGAAATCACCGATGAGGAAGACGGCGGTGTGGCCCATGTCCTGGAAATGCTTGAGCTTGCGGATGACGACGGTGTGGCCGAGGTGCAGATCGGGCGCCGTCGGATCGACGCCGAGATAGACGCGAAGCGGTTTGCCGGTCTTGATCGATTCGGCGAGTTTCGATTTCAGCTCGTCTTCGCGAATGACCTCGACGGTGCCTTTTTTGAGATAGGCGAGTTGTTCTTCGACGGGTTTGAACGTTGCGGTCATGATCCTCAGTTCGTTTTTGTTATCGCGCTGAAACCAAAGCGCTCAAGTTCTTGAAATCGTGCGGACATGGGGCGCAGCGTGCTGCGCCCCTACACATTTTATGGCGACGGGCCATTTTATGGCGGGGGGCGTCATGATCGCACCACGCGGCGGCCGGAGATTTTGAAATTTCCAGCGAGGATGATTTTTACGGCTTCGGTGTAGATGCGGTGCTCTTCTTTCAGAATGCGTTCGGATAACGTTGCGTCGGTGTCGTTGTCTTTTACTTCGACGATTGCCTGCAAGACGATGGGGCCGGCGTCGAGATTTTCGTCCACGAAATGGACGGTGCAGCCGGCGAATTTGACGCCGTATTCGAGGGCTTGGCGCTGGGATTCGAGGCCGGGGAATGAAGGGAGAAGAGATGGATGGATGTTGAGGATGCGATTGGGGAATGCGGCGACGAAGTATGGGGAAAGCAAGCGCATGTAACCGGCGAGGCAGATAAGACCGACTTTGGCTTCTTGCAGAGCGGCGACGACCTGGCGGTCGTAGGCTTCGCGCTCAAGGCCTTTGGACGAGATGACGCGCGTGGGGAGGCCGCGTTCCCTGGCGCGATCGATGCCTGCGGCGCCTTCGCGATTGCTCAGGACAAGGGCGATTTCGGCGTTGGGGATGCGTCCGGCGTTGACGCTGTCGGCTAGTGCGACAAAGTTCGAACCGCGACCGCTTAGGAGCACTCCGATGCGACTTTTCATGAAGAGAAAACGGTAGCACAGAAGAGGAGGAGGTCGACAGTCGACAGTTGAAAGTCGAAAAGAAGGACCGAAGATAACGCAGTGACGCAGAAAGCACCAAGAAGCGATGAGAAGAACAGTTAGTCGATCCAGGCGAGGATGTCGCCGGCGTTTACGGCTTGGCCTTCTTTGGCTTGGAGTTTTTCGACGGTGCCAGTCTTGGGGGATTTGACTTCGTTTTGCATTTTCATGGCTTCGACGACGAGGAGGCCCTGGCCGGCTTCGACTTTGTCGCCGGGTTTGACGAGCAGGCGAATCACTTTGCCGGGCATAGGAGCAACGATTTGCTGGCGGCCTTCGGCTTCGACGGCGCCGTGTTTGCGGCCGCGCCAGGCGCGAGGGTCGGCGACTTGGGCTTTGAATTCGTTGGGGCCGTCATGGATGGTGAGCGTGCCGTCGGGATTGGGGGCGACACGGATTTCGTGGGACTCGCCGTTTAGAAGGACGGAGAAGATGCCAGGGGCGATTTCGATGGCGTCGACATCGGTTGAAGCGCCGTCGAGAGAGATTTGCCAACGGGCGCCGTCGCGAGTGAGTTCGACGGTGCGGGATTTGCCAGCGATGTGGATGTCGTACTTCATGGAGTGCGATCCAGTTGGGCGCGGCGGCCTTCGAGTTTCCAGCGGGAATTTTGTTGCGCGCCGGGAGCTCCGTTTGCTGGAGCGGAATTTTTTGCAGAGTCGCCGGCTTGCCAGAGAGCGGCGGCGATTGCGGCGGCATCGGAATTTGGGACTGATGCGCCGGCGGAGTTTGCAGTCACCGCGGTTGCGGTCGCGGGTCTCGCATCCGGATTAGCAGCCGTCGTAGATGAAGACGCAAGTTTATTTATCGCAAGCTTCCCGGCCTGCGGATTTGCTGCGGTGGATTTTGCGGCTTGATCTTTGGCGAGGAGTTCGTCGAGCCACTTTGTGTGGACGTCGCCCTTGAGAAAATCGGGTTCGCAGAGCAGGCGGCGGAAGAGTCCGACGTTGGTTTTGATGCCGGAAACCGTGGATTCTTCGAGGGCGCGGCGAAGACGGGCGATGGTTTCTTCGCGGCTGTTGCCCCAGGCGATTAACTTGGCGAGGAGTGGATCGTAGT
>DATAMU010000958.1:0-1986 GCA_036266605.1 Candidatus Acidiferrum sp.
CTTCTGCTTTTTCTTGGCAACTTTCTTTTTACGTTTCATTTGGTCCCGTCGCACCCGCAGTATTGTACATACATTCCAAGATGGACAATTAGCAATGCGGAAACAATTCTACTCTATCCCCGCGGTCGCGACAGCTTTGGTTTGGGTTTGGAAATCCCGCAACGAGAGTTCCAGGCCTCCGTACTCGGGATGATCGTTGTGATCCACGCTGAAGGCGATGTCGATGGTGTCTCCCGGAAGTAGCCGGCCAGCTTGCGCCCGCTCGGCCATCTGCCAGCCCAAGGCATCGAATCCGAGGGCCCTGCGCCACCCGGTTGGTTCCGGTTGCCCATTACCGGACGCAGCCGCAAGGCGCAGCTTTACGTGCTTGTCCTTGATCATCTTGGGAGGCGCGAGCAGGCGAACTCCGTGCGCGACGAACACCGGCTCAGGGTTCCCCATCCCAAACGGCTCGAGCGCGTTCAGGGCCTGAAAGAACTCCGGCGTGACCTGATCGAGTCCGAGTTCGGCGTCGTAACGCAAGCTGGGCTCGAAATCAGCGAGGGTCAGCCGCTCGCGAGCATACAGGTCGAGATGACTGCGCAACCCGACGACATTCGCCGACGGCAAAGCAAAGCCAACAGCATGGGCATGGCCTCCGTAACGGCTGAACAACGACGAGCACGACTCGAGCGCATCGAGAAGGTGAAACCCTGAGATGGAGCGGCCCGAACCGTGCGCTTCTTCTCCATCGCGCGAGATGATCAGCGCGGGGCGCCCGTAGCGTTCGACCACGCGGGTCGCGGTAATTCCAATCACCCCGCGATGCCAGCCATCACCATCGATCACCACGCAAAAGGCCTCCCGCAAGGCGGGCTCTTGTTCTACACGCTGAGCAATCGAATCGAGTATGCGGCGCTCTTCCTCCTGGCGCTCGGCATTCAACTTGTCGAGACGGTTGGCGAGTTCGCGGGCCCGCTCCGGATCTTTCACGCTGAACAGTTCCACCACATCGCGCGCGACATCCATGCGCCCGGCAGCGTTCAGGCGGGGAGCGATGCGAAAGGCGATCTCGCCTGATGTGAGCGGCCGTGAAACCGCCAACTGGGAGACTTCGAGCAGCGCCCGCAACCCAATATTTCTTGGCGAGCGCAGCGCATCGAGCCCGAGCTTGGCGAAGACGCGATTCTCTCCGCAGAGTGGAACGGCGTCAGCGATCGTTGCGATGGCAACGACCTTCATAAATGAATGCAGCATGCGGGCGTGATCACTCTGCGGCAGCCGGCGCTCCATTAACGCTTGAGCCAGCTTGAACGCCACGCCGGCCCCGCACAACGCTTTGCACGGGTATTCGCATCCCGGCTGATTGGGATTCAGCACTGCCAAGGCTTTGGGCACGCCGTCCTGACCGGGAAGGTGGTGGTCGGTCACGATCAGGTCAACGCCGAGACGCTCCGCAGTGTCTCCGGCGGCGAAGGCGCGAATGCCGGTATCGACGCTGATGATCAGCTTCACGCCTTCGGCGGCCGCGCGTTCGATCACCTCATCGCGCATGCCGTAACCTTCGCGGATGCGGTGCGGCACATGAAAATCGGCCGCGCCTCCGCAAAGTTCGATGGCGGTTTTCAGGATCACGATTGCGGTGGTGCCATCGACGTCGTAGTCGCCGTAAATCAGGATTGATTCTTTGCGCTCAATCGCCGCTTCCAGGCGATCCACTGCCGTCTTCATTCCGCTCATCACGTAGGGTGTGTGAAGGTGAGAAAGTGAGGGGGCTAAGAAGCGCTCGGCTTCGCCGGGATCGGTGATTCCGCGCATGACCAGCAGGCGAGCGACCACGGGATCCTTACTGCTCAGAGCAGATGAAAGCGAATCAACCTGGGATGAATCCGCGGATTTGGCGAGCCAGCGCATGATCGATTGTCGATTAGAAACGATGAGTGTTCATTCGACAACCAAAAATCGACAATCGAAAATTGGTTAGGGCTCGTCATCCTGGTCGAGGCC
>DATAMU010000959.1:0-8766 GCA_036266605.1 Candidatus Acidiferrum sp.
CCGCAGGCACGGTGAAGCAGGAAACGATACCGCCGGCGACGCCGTCGAAAGGGAAGCGGCTGCTGCTCGTCGATAAGCCCGACGCATCGCAGGTTTACTTCGCGATTGGCAACACCGGCGTGAGCGCGACCGATCCGGACCGCGTCGCGATTCGCGTCATCAACACGATTTTCGGCGGGCGCTTCACCTCCGAGCTCAACGAAGCTCTCCGCGTCGAGTCGGGCTACACCTATGGCGCCGAGTCGTTTTTCGACGACCGTAAAGTCGCGGGGCCTTTTGCGATTTTCAGCTTCACAAAAAACGAGACGACGACGCCCGCGATCGATCTCGCACTGCAAGTGCTCGCAAAGCTGCACAAAGACGGCGTGACCGAAGAGCAGCTCAAATCCGCAAAGAGCTACATCAAGGGGCAATTTCCGCCGAGCATCGAGACTTCGCGGCAACTCGCGCGTATCATCGCGTCGCATGAATTTTACGGTTTGACAGACGATGAAGTGAATCAACTCGACGCACGCGTCGACGCGGTGACGCCTGAAATCGCTCGACAGGTAATCGCCAAACATTTCCCATCTGAAAACCTAGTGTTCGTGTTGATCGGAAAAGCATCCACCGTTGGTCCAGCGGTCAAGAAGTACGCGGCGACGCAAGACACGCGGCCGATCGGTGATCCGGGTTTCTGGCCTGCACCTGTAACGGCCAAGAAATAAGTCTTCGAGTTAACGGGGGGAAAATGCGTCTTCGCATCCTGCTATTCTTCATTGCAGCTTTGGCAATCGTGCGCGTGTCCGCGGCTGCCGACGAATCGCCATTGCTTGTCCACTCGCCGACGCTCAGCAAAACGCAAATCGTCTTCGTCTACGGCGGCTATCTCTGGAGCGTGCCGCGTGATGGTGGCGAAGCGCGCCAACTCACCACCGGCGGCCACGAAACGACGCCGATATTTTCTCCCGACGGGAAGTGGATCGCCTTCACCGGCCAGTACGACGGCAACATCGACGCGTACGTGATGCCCGCCGAAGGGGGCTCGCCGCGCCGCCTCACGTGGCATCCCGGAGCCGACCTCGTGCGCGGCTGGACGCCCGACAGCAAGCGCGTTCTCTTTGGCTCCGCTCGCGAAGCCTACGCCGACTTTGATCGCCTTTACACCGTCCCTGTCGAAGGCGGATGGCCCGAAGTTCTGCCGATGTGGCGCGGCGAAGCGGCATCCTACTCGCCCGACGCGAAGCGCATCGCCTATGTGCCAAACCTCAAATGGCAGACCGCTTGGAAACGCTACAAAGGCGGCCAGACCACGCCGATCTACATCGTTCAACTCGACGATTTAAAGCTCGAAAAAGTTCCGCGTCAGAATTCCAACGACGATAAGCCGGTGTGGTTCGGCGACACCGTTTATTTTCTTTCCGATCGCAATGGTTCGGTCTCGCTCTTCGCCTACGACACAAAATCGAAGACCGTGAGGCAAGTCGTCGAAAATCAAGGGCTCGATTTCAAATCGCTTTCCGCCGGACCCGACGCGCTTGTCTACGAACAATTCGGCGAGATCTTCATTTTCGATCCGAATGGCGGGAAATCGACGAAAATCTCCGTTCACGTTTCCGGCGATTTGCCGGCGACTCGCCCACACTACGAACACGTCGGCGACAAAATTCAGGCCGCGGCAATTTCTCCGACCGGCGCACGCGCAGTGTTTGAAGCGCGCGGCGAAATCCTGAGCGTCCCGGCGGAAAAGGGCGACGTGCGCAATCTCACGCGCACAACGGGAATTGTCGAGCGCGATCCGTCGTGGTCTCCCGACGGCAAGTCGATCGCATTTTTCTCCGACGAATCGGGCGAGTATGCGCTGCACATCGTCGATCAGTCCGGTGCAGGCGCGGTGAAAAAAATCAATCTCGGCAATCCGCCGTCGTATTTTTACGGGCCGGTGTGGTCTCCCGACAGCAAGAAAATCGCCTACACCGACAAGCGCCTCCATTTCTGGTACGTGGACGTCGAAAAAGGCGTGCCGGTGAAGGTCGATTCCGATCGCTTCGAAGATCCAAGCGTGCAGCTTGCCTTGGCGTGGTCGCCGGACAGCAAGTGGCTCACCTATTCAAAATTTCTTGAGAGCCACCTGCGCGCGATTTTCATTTATTCGCTGGACAGCGCGAAGGTTTCGCAAGTTACCGCGTCGATCGGCGATGCGCGCTATCCGGTTTTCGACAAGAGCGGTAAGTATTTGTACTTCGCGGCGAGCACCGACGTTGGCCTTTCCGCCGGCTGGCTCGATTTGTCGAGCTACCAGCACCCGATTCTGCGCAACGTCTACGCCATCGTGCTGAAAGCGACTGAAAAATCGCCCGTTGAGCCCGAAAGCGATGAAGAAAAGGCTGCCGACGCGAAGGGCGACGACAAAAAGGACGGCGAGAAGAAAGACGCGGACAAGGACAAGAAGAGTGACGACAAAAAGGACGACAAGAAAAAGGACGAGCCCGCGAAAACCACGATCGATCTCGACGGCATCGAGCAGCGCACCGTCTCGCTGCCGATCAAACCGGCGAATTACGTCGATCTAGCCGAGGGTAAGGAGGGCGTACTCTTCCTCTCCGAAATTCCCGACGTGCCTCGTTTTGAGCGCGGTCCGCAGGCATTGACGGTGAGCAAGTTTGATCTGAAAACGCGAAAGACCGAGCCGTTTCTCGGCGGTGCGATCAGCTTCGCAGTCTCAAACAACGGCGAAAAAGTTTTGTATCGCCAGGGACCCGGCTGGTTCATCGCCGCCACCGCTGCAGCGCCGAAACCCGGTGAAGGCGCGCTGAAGATTTCCGAGATGGAAGTTTACGTCGATCCGCGCGTCGAGTGGAATCAGATGTATCGCGAGACGTGGCGCATCGAACGCGACTTTCTCTACGACCCCGGCCATCACGGTTTGAATCTCACCGCGGCCGAGAAGAAATACGCGCCATATCTGAAAAATCTCGGTGGGCGCGAGGATCTCAACTATCTCTTCGACGAGATGCTCGGCGAAATCACCATCGGGCACATGTTCATTCGTGGAGGCGACGAGCCGCCCGCTCCGCATGTGAAAGGCGGATTGCTCGGCGCCGACTACAAAATCGAAAACGGCCGCTATCGGTTCGCGCGCATTTTCAATGGAGAAAACTGGAATCCCGATTTGCGCGCTCCCCTGACGCAGCCCGGCGTAGAGGTAAAGGTCGGCGAGTACCTTCTTGAAGTGAACGGCGTGGACGTGAAACCACCGGCTGACGTGAATAAATTTTTCGAAAACACGGCTGACGAGCAAGTCCGCATCAAGGTTGGCCCGAACGCGGACGGAAAAGACGCGCACGAAGTCACTGTCGTTCCGGTCGGCGACGAAGAAGAGTTGCGGACGCGCGCGTGGGAAGAAGACAATCGCCGCAAAGTCGATGAACTCAGCGGCGGAAAGCTCGCTTACGTCCATGTGCCCGACACGAACGTTGGCGGCTATCTCAACTTCAATCGCTTTTATTTTGGACAGGTCGGCAAACAGGCCGCGATTATCGACGAACGCTACAACCACGGCGGCGAAATCGCCGACTCGATCATCGATTTGCTCGAGCGGCCGATGCGCAACTGCGCGATCACGCGCGAAGGCGAAAAATTCTGCTCGCCGCTCGCGCAGATCTACGGACCGAAGACGATGATCATCAACGAAATGTCGGGCTCAGGCGGCGACGCGCTGCCGTGGATGTTCAAGCAGGACAAAGTTGGCCCCCTCGTCGGCACGCGCACGTGGGGCGGTCTCGTCGGGATCTGGAATTATCCGGTGCTAATGGACGGCGGCCGTGTGACCGCGCCGCGCGGTGCGATCTATGGACTGCACGGCGAGTGGGAAGTGGAGAATATCGGAATTTCGCCCAACATCGAGGTGGAGAACGATCCGGAATCGGTGGCCAAAGGGCACGATCCTCAGTTGGAGAAAGCGGTGCAGGTCACACTGGATGCCTTGAAGAAAAATCCAGTCGTGATTCCGGATCATCCGCCATATCCGAACTATCATCAGAAATAGGTCACCGAGGGTAGCCCATCAAAAATAGCGGTGTGCCGGCGGCGAAAGCGGCGTAGCTCAAGAATTATTGCTCGTGATCGTCGAGTGTCTTGGAGTAGAGCCACGGATAGAGCTTCGGTTCATCGTAGGCTTTGTCCCACGCGACGTGTTTCACGCCCGGATATTCGGTGTAGTGCACTTCGGCGCCGATCGCTTTCATCGCGTCGGCCATGCGTTGCGATTCGACCACTGGAACGATGTTGTCGTCCGCCCCGTGAAAAACCCATACGGGAACTTTGCCGATTCTAGCGGCCGCATCGGCGTACGCTTTCGGGCCGTCTGGCGGCGAAAACTTCACAAGATCGGGGTGTGATTTTAGTGTCGCGACTGGCGGATGAATTCCGCCGCAGATGACCACGAGCGCCGCGAACGTATGCGGATATTTTTGCGCGAGATACCAGCTTCCGTACCCGCCCATCGAAATGCCGGTGAGATACGTGCGATTTGTGTCGCCGTGGAATTCGCGGGTGGCATTGCGGAGCGCGGTCATCGCGAGGTCGCCCATCGGCGGCATCGTCCACCAAATATTCTTGCGGCATTGCGGCATGACGACGATAGCTTCAAAGTGGCCACGGTCGCTGCGAATCGCAGTGCCGATGCCGACGTCGGTTTCGTCCATACCGTCTTCGCCGCGCTCGCCGGAGCCGTGCAGAAATAAAATCACGGGCCATTTCTGGTGCGGTGTCCAATCTTCAGGGACGAAGACTTGGTATCGGTAAGTTGTGCCGTCGATGTTCAGCGTGCGGTCGAGGAATCCGGTTTCGTGTTTGGCCTGGGCGCACAACGCAGTCGCCAGAAACACGATCGCCATCGCCGTGAATTTCACACAAAGGTTTCGCACTACTGCCCCCGTCATTTGCGACTTTACCATGCCAGTTTCGATGCGTGCGCGGGCCGCTAGGAATGCGTGTCGAGAGAGGCCGGGTCGGCTGATGACGCCTGGTCGATGCCGTGAATGTAGGGGCGCAGCACGCTGCGCCCCAGGTCCGCACGATGTAGCCACACCGACGCAGCGTGTGAATGTGGTAGCGTGAAATCGGAAACGTGAACGATGCCGGAACTTCCCGAAGTCGAAACAGTAGTGCGCGGTCTGCAGAAGACGGTGCTCGGCCGCAAGATTCTGTCGGTGTGGATCGGCAAGAGCGATTTCATCGACAATCCCGAGGAATTTACGCGTTTGAGCGGGCAGACGATAGCTCATGTCGAGCGCTTCGGTAAATTCATGCTGTTGCGTCTGGCGAAAGGCGACGAAGGCGAGACGACCGCATCGGTTCCGGGCGGCCAGTCTGTAGCGGAAGCAAAATCGACCGTTGTCGTCCAGGAATATGCCGCGTCGCTGTTGGTGCATCTCGGTATGACGGGGCAGATCGCCTCGATCGACGCGGAAATTCCGCTCGAAAAGCATACGCACGTTTCGCTCGCGCTCGACGACGGGCGCGAACTGCGTTATACCGACGCGCGCCGGTTTGGCCGCATGGCGTACTTGACGGCAGAGTTGCTCGCGAAGGAAGTAGCAGGAGCGGGAGCGGATCCGCTCGAAGTGAACGCCGCCGACTTCTCGCTGCGCATTCGTTCACGCAATTCGCGCATCAAGGCGCTGCTGCTCGATCAATCGGTGCTTCGCGGCGTCGGAAATATTTATGCGGACGAAAGTTTGTGGCGCTCGAAGATTCATCCGGCGCGCGTGGGTTCAAAACTAACGGAAAAAGAAACGCAAACGCTGCGCCGTGCGCTGCAAGAGATTCTGAATCGCGCCATCGTCATGCGCGGATCTTCCATTTCAGATTTTCTTGACGCCAACGGCGAGCCGGGAGAATATCAGCGCCATCATCGAGCTTACGGACGAGAAGGGAAGCCGTGTTATCGGTGTCACACACCGATCCGGCGGGTCATCGTTGCGGGACGAAGCAGCTATTTTTGCCCAAAGTGCCAGCCGGCGCCGCGCCAGCGCAAATCGAAGCGCCGCAAAGTTCGCAAGCTGGGCAAGCGCTCTAGATGAAGTTTGTAGGGGCGGGGTTCACTTCGCCAGGCAGATCCGATTTGTACCATCGAAACGCGCCGGCGATCTGCCGGCGTCTAAGAATCGGCTACGGTCAAACCATTTTCAAAACGAGATTCCAGGTAGAGGAGAACGGATGAATACGCGTCGAAGCGTCGCGTTGGTGTTGGGTGCTGTGCTGATCCTAATCGCCGTGCGTGCAGGATTCGCGAGAGCTTCGGCCGATCCGGCGGCCGAGAATTCTTATCCATACGCGAGTGACGACGCGCGGATTCTCGCTGAAATTCAAAATAACAGCGAGGCGATGGCGAATCTCGAATATCTCTCCGACAGCATCGGCGCGCGACTGACTGGCGCGGAGGGCCTGAAGCGCGCGAACGAATGGACGAAACAGAAATTCACCGAGTACGGGCTGACGAACGCGCACCTGGAGCCGTGGAAAGTCGAACGCACCTGGGCGCGTGGTACGGCTCATGCGCGCATCATGGCTCCGGCGGAGCATCCGCTGACGATTGCGTCGGCGGCATGGTCGCCGGGTACACCGGGAACAGTGCATGGTCCCGTCGTCTATTTCGATGCGAAAGAGAAAAAGGACTTCGAGAAATTTCGCGGCAAGTTGAAAGGCGCGATTGTGGTTTATCAAGAGCCGACGAGCTTGTCGCCGCAGCAACCTGTCGATCCGTATCGCGCGTTCACACGCCCGATGCAGAAGCCGCCAGCGCGCATCGGCGAGCCGACCGAAGGCGATCCGTACGAAGCGTTTTTGCGCGACGAGAATGACCGAGCGACCTTTTGGAAAGCGGAAGGCGTCGCGGCCGTATTGCGCGATTCGGGCAAGCCGGAAGGTTTGTTGAACATGACCGACATCAGCGGCTCGCGCTTTGCGGAAGGAACGACTCCGACTGCGTTCATCACGGGCGAAGGCTACCGGATGATTTGGCGATTGATGAAGCATGGTCCGGTGACCGTCGAAATCGAGATGACCAACTCGTTCGGCAACAAGCCCGTCGAGGCCTACAACACCGTGGCCGATCTGCGCGGGTCGGAAAAGCCGGACGAGATGGTGATCATCGGCGGGCATCTCGATTCGTGGGATTTGGCGACAGGCTCGACCGACAACGGCACTGGGTCCATGGCGGTGCTGGAAGCAGCGCGTACGCTGGCGAAACTAAAACTCAAACCGAAGCGCACGATTCGGTTTGTGCTCTTCTCAGGGGAAGAGCAAGGGTTGTGGGGCTCGCAGGAGTACGTCAAAGCGCATCAGAACGAACTCGAGAAAATTTCGGCGGTGTTGGTGCACGACACAGGCACGGGACGCGTGCGCGCGATTGGGATGCACGACAACTATCAGGATCGCGAGCTTGTCGATCAGGTGTTGACACCGCTGCCGGAATTGAAATTGCTTGAGCCGAGCATGGCGCGTTCGTACGGCACCGATCATCTTTCGTTCGACGAAGCCGGAGTGCCTGGATTTTTCTGCATGCAGGACCCGGCGGAATATCGGTTTACGCATCACAGCCAGACGGATACGTTCGACAAAGTCTGGAAGGACGATTTGAATCAGGGTGCGCAGGTCCTGGCGACTTTTGCGTACAACACGGCGCAGTTGCCGACGATGCTGCCAAGGCGGCCGCTGCCGTACAATCCTGCGCCGAAACCAGCGACCGCGAGCGGTGCGGCTGTGTTGGAGCCGAAACCCGACCCCACTGCGGAGATGGACAAGAAAATCATCGAGCAGGTGAAGAAAGATGAAGCGGCGCTGAAGTCAGACCTGACGTATCTCGCGGATCGCATCGGGCCGCGCCTGACAGGTTCGCCGCAACTCGACCGCGCGAGCCGTTGGACGGAAGAACAATTTAAATCGGCGGGATTCGCCAACGCGCATTTGGAATCGTGGCAGATTGCGAATAGTTGGACGCGCGAGCCTGCGACGGGACGAATTGTTTCGCCTGCGGAGCAAAATCTGACGCTGGCTTCGGGCGGATGGTCGCCGAGCACGAACGGCGCGGTGCGCGGAAATGTTGTTGGAGTTTCGTATCGCACCGCATCGGACCTCGATCAATATCACGGAAAGCTGAAGGGCGCGATTGTGTTGCTGGGCGCGCCGCGCGAGATGGAGTTGCCGGAGAATCCCCTGATCACGCCGTGGGATGGCGAAGCGATTCCAGTGGCACATCCCAAGGGCTCCCGGCCGTACTCGACCGATGAGGGCCGGAAAATCCGTGAAGGGATGATCAAGCTTATCGAGGAGGAAAAACCGCTCGCGGTATTGTACGGCTCCGAGAAGGAATACGGTTTGATGAGCATGGGCGCGCCATTTTCGCGGAACTATGCGCCTGCGCTGGTTCCGACGGCGTTTGTCGAGCGCGAAAATTATTTGCAGATTTGGAGACTGTTGGAGCAGGGCGCGGTGGAGGTCGAAGTCAACATCGGCGGCAAATTGAGCGGGAAGCCGGCCGATGTCTACAACACCGTTGCGGAGATTCGCGGAAGCGAGAAGCCGGATGAATTTGTGATCGTCGGCGGGCATCTCGATTCGTGGGATTTGGGCACTGGCGCTACCGATGATGGAACCGGGGCGATGGCGGTGCTTGCGGCGGCACGCGCGTTGCAAAAACTTGGAGTGCAGCCGAAGCGGACGATTCGATTCGTGATGTTCAGCGGAGAAGAGCAAGGGCTGAACGGATCGAAAGCGTACGTG
>DATAMU010000960.1:0-6213 GCA_036266605.1 Candidatus Acidiferrum sp.
ATTCGATGGCGTATTGAAGGCGAACGAAGAGGCCTTCGAGATCGTATGTGCCGGTTTCTTCAATCTCGGCAGGCTCGATCTTGACGTAATCCATCATGATCTTTTTACGAGCGGCGAGTGTTTTGAGATCGAATCCGAGAGAGGCGACGTTCTTGGTCATCTCTTCGCCAGTTTCTTCGAAGGTCATCAGGACGCCGGGCTCATTGAATTCGGTGGCACCGCGAACGAGGAACTCCATCGCGAACATCGTTTTGCCGCACCCTGGACCGCCACAGACGATCGTGGGGCGTCCCTTGGGGACACCGCCGTTGGTGATCTGATCGAACCCCGCGATCCCTGTCAGCGCTTTTTCAAGCAGTTGAGGCTTTTCCGTTTCTTTCTTGCGCACTCTCGACGGTGCCAATGCGTGGTTCCTCCACAATTTTGGGAATGGCCGGGCAGTCGTTCCCTGGCTGGGACGCCTGGCGAAACAATGCGGAATATTATCCACCACGCTTCGCCCGCCGGGCGAAGCAAACGAAGGAAAATGAAGCAGATACAAAGAAAATGGAAGGAAGTGGCTACAGGAAAAACCGTATGGACGGTCATTGAATCCTTGTAGATTGATTCGTAAATACGAGCATTTTACAAATCCAAACTTCCGACGCGGCAACGACCCCAAAAAACACGGCATCGAAGTGTGAGTGTTTGGAAGTTTCCTGCCGGGCCCAGGGACCGCAGTCAACTCTCCAGCAGATTGCAACACCATTCAGAAAGGCCGTTAGTACGGACAGATCGTCTGTAAGGGAGAAAGTGACCATGAAGCGTTTAGCATTTTTACTGCTGTTGGCGGGGTGTGTCATGCCGTTGGCTCCGCGCGCGCAGGCTCAGGATGACGAGCATGTGCAAGTGGGGGTGTTTGCGGATTATTTGCGGCTCGATCAGACCAGCAGCAATTTCGCGGGAGTTGGAGCACGGGCGAGCTTCCAACTTTACAAGGAACTCAAACTCGAAGGCGAAATGGCCTACGACTTCAACCAGACATTCACCGAAGGATTCACGGACACCGGCACCGGCAGTGTGACGTTTGAGCGGACAAATTTACGAACGCTTCATGGCGAGTTCGGACCGAGGCTGAACATTGGACATCATGCGATCCAGCCATTCGTATTTGTGAAGGGCGGATTCATTAATTTCCGGATCGACGGTGCGCCGGCGACGGTGGGCACGTTTATCAGCAGCGTGAGCAATCTGCGAGCCAATGATGTGAGCCCGGTTTTGTATCCGGGCGGTGGATTGCAGGGGCATCTCGGACCGATCGGATTGCGGCTCGACGTAGGCGACGAGATGTACTTCAACAACGGGACTCATCACAATCTGCGAGTCGCGTTCGGGCCCGTGTTTCGGTTCTAAATTCGATGTCATAAATTACTGAATCGATTTATCGATCGCGCGGAGAGCGAAGGCTTTCCGCGCGATTTTTTTACGGCAGTTTAATTATTCTGGAGTAATAGATGCTCAATTTGACCCGCATAGTACTTTCCCCACTTTGAGTCGGCTTGAGAGCTAACCGATTCGTTGACTTGCCTGCAGTGTCACCCTAGAATTTCCGCAACGATTCCGTCGCTGCAGATTGGTACCACCATGCTCGGACAGACCATCTCGCACTACCGGATCACCCAAAAACTGGGTGCGGGCGGCATGGGTGTGGTTTACAAGGCGCTGGATCTGAAACTCGAGCGCACCGTCGCGCTCAAATTTCTTCCACAAGACATGGTCGTTACCGGCGCGGATCGCGAGCGTTTGTTGCGCGAGGCGCGCGCGGCTTCGACGCTGGACCATCCGAATATCGGCGTCATTCACGGGCTGGAAGAGTCGGATGACCGCCAGTTTTTCATCGTGATGGGCTATTACGAGGGAATGACGCTCGCGGAGAAGCTGGATCGCGGCCTTCTGCCCGTGCGCGAGGCGCTCGATTTGGCGATTCAGATCGCGCGAGGGCTGAGCGCGGCGCACGCGCGCAACATCGTGCATCGCGATATCAAGCCGTCGAACGTCATCATCACGCCGGACAACGTGGCGAAGATCGTGGATTTTGGATTGGCGCGCGTGGTGGCTTCGGCGAGCGCGACACAGTCGATGTCGCTGACGGGCACGCTGCCCTACATGGCGCCGGAGCAGATTTTGGGCGAGCCGGTAGATCAGCGCTCGGATGTCTGGGCGCTCGGCGTCGTGCTGGTGCAGATGCTTACCGGGAGTCATCCATTCGTACGCCCGAATACGGCGGCGATGACGTTTGCGATTTTGAATCAGGCGCCGTCGGCGCTGGACGCGGTGCCCGATGCCGTGCAGCCGCTGATTTATCGAACGCTGTCGAAAAAGCCGGAGCACCGGCAGGCGAATGCTGCGGAGCTCCTGGCCGACCTCGAGGAAGCGCGTGCGAAAATCACAGCAACGCCGCTGGTGACAGAGCATCCGACGCTGACGCGGGAATTGAGCCCGCGCGAACTGAAAAAAATGGTGCAGAACGCGTCAACGCCGACGTGGAACGAGAAGCCCACGCCGTGGCTCACGCGCGCCGCGCTGGTCGCGATGATTCTGCTGATTGTGTTTACCGGGATTTTGCTGATTCCGCCCGTGCGTGAAGAAGTGATGGGCATGGTGTACGCCAGCACGGAAAAACACATCGCGGTTTTGCCGTTCGATACGCCGAGCAACGATCCCGACTTGCAAATCGTCGGCGCCGGCCTGATGGACGCGATCACGAATAGCCTCTCGAATCTGGACGCCGCGCAAAAGTCTTTGTGGATCGTGCCGGCGAGCGAAATTCGAAAATATAAAATTCACGATCCGGAGTCGGCGTTCCGAGACTTAGGCGCCACGATGGTCGTACAAGGAAGCGTGCGGCGAACCGGCTCCGACGTGCATTTGACGGTCGTGTTGATCGACGCCAAGCGCTTGCGCCAGATCGGATCCGCGCAAGTGGAAGATCCAAATGGCGACTTGGCCGCGGTGCAGGATGCAGCTCTAGTTCACCTGGGGCGGATGATGAAGGTTTCCGTGCCGGAGGGCATCGTCCAAGCCAAGTCCACCAACGCAGGAGCCTATCGTTCGTACATCGAGGGCCTCGGATTCCTGCAGCGATACGACAAGCCCGGAAATGTCGATCGCGCGATCGCGGCGCTCGATTCATCCGTCAAAGGCGACCCACGTTTCGCGCTGGGCTACGCGACGCTTTGCGATGCCTACCGCATGAAATTTCAGACGGAGAACGATCCCGCGTCTTTCCAGCGCGCTACCGAGAACTGCGAAAAGGCTGTGAGCCTCGACGAAAAGCTGCCCGCAGTGCATGTGATCCTTGGGCGCCTCAACACCACCTCAGGAAAAAACGACATCGCGCTCGCCGAATTCAAGAAGGCGCTCGACATCAATCCCAAAGATGCCGAAGCGATCATGCACATGGCCGGGATTTACGCGCGCATGAAGCACCCGCAAGAAGCGGAGACGTACTACAAGCAGGCGATCGCGCTGCGGCCCGAATACTGGAGCGGATATCTTGCGCTGGCGCTCTTCTATGACGATGAGGGCCGGTATCACGAGTCCATCGGTCAGCTGAAGCGGGTCCTCGAACTGACGCCGGACAATCCGACCGCCTACAGTAATCTCGGCGTCGTTTACATGGACATCGGCGACGCAAAATCCCAGGAGGCGGCGGAAGCTGCGTTTCGCAAATCGATTGAACTTGCGCCGAATTATGAGGCGCACTCGAACCTGGGCTATCTCTATCTCATGCAGAAGCGCTATGACGACGCGGCCAAGCAGTTTCGCGAGGCGACAAAGCTGAACGATAAAGACTGGCGCGTGTGGGCGAACCTGATGCTCTCGTATCAATGGCTGAACGACCAGGCGAACGCCGGGCCAGCGCGCGCGAAAGCACAAGCGGCGCTGGAGCAACTGCTCACCGTGACGCCAACCGACGCGCACGCGCATTCCGAGTTGGGTCTCTTTTACGCGCAGGAAAATTTGCGCGACAAGGCGCTCTCTCACGTACACACAGCTCTCGCACTCGATCCGAAAAACGGAGATGTTCTTGGAAATGCCGCCGAAACGTTTGAAACGTTAGGCGACCGAAAGCAGGCGATCGTCTACGCGCGCGCCAGCGCAGCCAGCGACACCGGTTTGGCCGGGCTGCAGACCCAGCCGGGCCTGAGAGGCGTATTGGCAGACCCGAATTTCCGCACCAGCGGGAAGAAGTAGAATGCGAAAGGAGAAACCCATGCCTAGCAGTAGCGCAGCGAAGGCGAAAAGCAAGGTCGTCTATGTCCCGGATGCGATCATAAGAATTGAGGGCGGTTACCCGACTCCGGAAGACGTTGACATCAAGCCCAACGGCACGGTGCAATTCGTGAACATGGATGAGACGAACTGGCGAGTTCGCTTGTTCACACGTGAACACGACCACCACGCCGACGTCGATTTGTTCCTTCCGGCACGCAGTTCGGTCACGGTGATTGCGCCTGCGAACGGCGAGTGCAGGTATGAAGTGCTCGACGCGTCGCAGATTGCGTCAAGCAGGAAGAACGGCGGCGGGGCGATTTCGACCGGCGTGACGTCCGTGAGCAACGCGACCGCGAAGAAAGCTGGCGGAGGTGGCGGCGGCACCATCCGGATTGGCCCATAACCGAGGGTCGCTACACGCTTCGATTCGTATCAGACCAAATGATGGCGTTTTTATTGGACAGCCGGCGATAGAGGCAATATCGCGCGCTGATGCGCGTCTCAGCGCAATTCGTTTTTGTAGACGACGCCGGCCTTCATCACAAATTTCACGCGCTCGACCTCGGTGATGTCTTTGAGCGGATCGCCGCTCACCGCCACGAGGTCGGCCCACTTCCCTGCCTCGACGGTGCCGACTTTGTCGCTCCAGCCGAGCAAGTCTGCTGCTACGGTTGTGCCTGTGCGCAACGCCTGCATCGGCGTCATGCCGTAATCGACGTAATACTCGAACTCCTTGGCCTGATTCACTTCTTTCCAATCGAAGCCGCCGGCGTCGGTACCAAGCGCGATTTTGACATTTTTCTTCAACGCCTTTTGGAACGCGGTTTTTTCGAGATCGACCATCTTCGTCCAGTTGCCGCCGCGGCCCGGAGCAACGTATGCGCCGACGGTGATGGTTGGCACCCAGTAGATTCCGCGCTGCGCGATCTCATCGATCTCGGCGTCCGTCAAGCCGTCGCCGTGCTCGACTGTATCGACGCCGGCGCGCAACGCGGCGGCGATTCCATCGCTGCCGATACAATGCGCGGCGACTTTTTTGCCGAGGCGATGCGTTTCATCGACGATCGCTTTTGCTTCTTCGTCGGTGAAATTCACCATGCTGTGCAGCACGCCGTCGGATTCGAAATGGTATTTGCGGTCGGAGTAATACTTGATCCAGTCGGCGCCGTACATGATTTGCTCGCGGACGGCTTTGCGGGCGCCTTCGACGCCATCGACGTATTCGACGCCTTGCGGAATCTTCAGCTCCCAGGAGTAGCCGAGCGGGCCATACATTCCCGTCGGAGTCATCGCGCGCGTCGCGACCTGCATGCGCGGGCCGGGCACTTCGCCGTTGGCGATCGCGGTCTTCACATCGACATCGGCGTACATGGCGCCTTCTGTCTCGAGATCTCGTATCGATGTAAAACCGTGATCGAGCGCGATCTTCGCGTTGCGCGCGCCTAGAATCGCGCGATAGGGGATCGACTGCTTCAGGAGTTGCGCGTCGTAGTCTTCGGCAGTGATGTCGCCGTTGAGGACGACGTGCGTGTGAACGTCGGCGAAGCCAGGCATCACCGTGGCGTGCGAAAGATCGATCGTCTCGACGCCGGTTGGCGCGGTCCCGCCGGCTGCGACGGAGGCAATCTTGTCGCCTTCAATCACGATGACTGCGTTTTGAATCGGCGAGTCGCTCTTGCCGTCGATCAGCCGGCCGGCACGAATCGCGATACGCTTCGGCGGCGCGTCTTTCTTGGTGTTCTGGCTTTGCCCATGCGCGGTCAGGCCGCCCACAAGAAGAGCCACCGCCACAGATGTGGCCATCATCACTCGCAAATTGAATGTCATGGTGTTCTCTGCCCCCGACGGGCGCAAAGAGTATCACAGCAAGGGAGGCGGAGTGGCGAGTTACACTCGAGCCAAACTCAACCTAAAAGAACGACAAGAACGAAGAGTCAAGCGAACTTGAATCGAATA
>DATAMU010000961.1:0-7772 GCA_036266605.1 Candidatus Acidiferrum sp.
CGCAACACACCGCATACGAACATCTCCTCGCGAAACTTGGCATCCACGTCCACTCGCTCCACGCCGAACCCGCTCTTCCCGACTCCATGTTCGTAGAAGATCCCGCAATCGTCCTCGACGAACTCGCCGTCATACTTCCGCTCGGCACAAAATCCCGCCAGCCCGAAGCCGAATCGCTAGCAAAAGCCTTAACTCCGTTCCGCAAACTCGCCTATATCACCGCGCCCGCCGCCATCGAAGGCGGCGACATCCTCCGCATTGATCGCACTCTCTACGTCGGCCAAACCACGCGCACCAACGCCGAAGGCGTCCGCCAACTCGCCGCCATCCTCGCGCCGCACAACTACAAAGTTGTCCCGGTTCCCGTCACCGGCTGCCTCCACCTAAAATCCGCCGTCACCTATCTCGGCCGCAATACGCTCCTTGCCAACCGACCCTGGTTCGAAACAACGCCTTTCGCACCCCCAAACTCGCCCGCTCATTTCCAATGGATCGACGTCGATCCCGCCGAACCTCACGCCGCCAACGCGTTAGCCGTCGCCGACACCCTCATCTTCCCCGCATCCTTCCCCAAAACCCGCGCCCGCATCGAATCCGCCGGCTTCCACGTCACCCCGCTCGACATCTCCGAACTCCAAAAAGCCGAATCCGGCCTAACCTGCTCCAGCCTGATCTTCAATACCTAGTTCTTGTGGCGGAATTTATCGAACGCCAAGCCATGCCGCCTTGACCGTCTCGGATGTGGCCTTTAAGCTTGATGTTTCTCACTTCGGGTGAAATCACAGCATGGCGTCGATTCAAATTACGTTGCCGGATGGTTCAGTGCAGGAAGTGCCGCAGGGCACAACTCCGGCGGATATTGCGCGCAAAATTTCGCCGCGTCTCGCCGACGCCGCGCTCGTCGCGCGCATATCCGATCCCGCTGCCGCGAACGCTTCCGCGCAAACGGCAGGCGGCGGCGCAGCGGCGGCCACAGGCGTTGACGACGGCTATCAGAGCAACGGCGCCGGCGAACTGATCGATCTCCGTCGCCCTCTCGATAAAAACGTCAAACTGCAGATCCTCACCGAGAAAGATCCGGATTCGCTCTACGTGTTTCGTCACTCCGCAGCCCATCTTCTTGCCGCCGCCGTGATGGAGCTATATCCCAACGTGAAGCTCGGCATCGGACCGCCGATCGACACTGGCTTCTTCTACGAATTTCTCCGCGATCAACCGTTCACACCGGAAGATCTCGAAAAAATCGAAAAGAAAATGCACGAGCTTGCCGCTCAAGATTTGCAAAACGAGCGCAAACTCGTTCCAAAGCCCGAAGCGGTCGAGCTTTACAAAAAGTCCGACCAAATCTTCAAGTGCGAACTCGTCGAAGAAAAAGCCACCGATCCGATGGTGTCCTTCTACACCACCGGAAAATTTATCGACTTCTGCCGCGGGCCGCACATTCCTTCGACCAAACGCATTCAAGCTTTCAAACTAATGAGCGTCGCGGGCGCCTACTGGAAAGGGCACGAGGGCAATCCGCAGCTCCAGCGCATTTACGCCGCGTGCTTCTTCACGCAAAAAGAACTCGACGCGTATCTGCATCGCCTCGAGGAAGCGAAGCGCCGCGATCATCGCAAGCTCGGCGCCGAGCTCGATCTCTTCAGCATTGAGGACGAAGCCGGCCCAGGCCTGATTTTCTGGCACGCCAAGGGCGGATTGATCCGCACCATCGTCGAAGACTGGCTGCGCGCTGAACTCTTCAAGCGCGGCTACGATATCGTCTACACGCCGCACATCATGCGCCGCGAACTCTGGAACACCAGCGGCCACACCGGCTTTTACAAAGACAACATGTTCGGCCCCGTGGAAGTCGAAAAAGCCGAATACCAGCTCAAGCCGATGAATTGCCCCGGCCACATCCTGATTTACAAATCAAAATTGCGCAGCTATCGCGACCTGCCCGTGCGTCTCGCCGAACTCGGTACCGTCTATCGCTACGAGCGCAGTGGCGTTCTCCACGGCCTGCTGCGCGTACGCGGTTTCACGCAAGACGACGCGCACATTTTCTGCATGCCGTCGCAAATCGAAAGTGAAGTCGAAGCCTGCATCGACTTCGCCTTCGCCGTGATGAAAAATTTTGGCTTCGAGCAATTCGAGGTCGAGCTTTCCGACTGGGACGAATCGCATCCCGAAAATTACGCCGGCAAACCCGAAGACTGGCATCGAGCCACCAACGCTCTCGCCGAAACCATGACGCGCATGAAAATTCCATTCAAGCGCATCCCAGGCGAAGCCGCATTCTACGGTCCCAAAATCGACGTCAAGCTCATCGACGCGATCGGCCGCTCGTGGCAGCTCACCACCGTCCAGTTCGATTTCAATTTGCCGGCGCGCTTCAAGCTCGAATACGTCGGCGAAGACGGCGGCCGCCATCAACCTCTGATGGTTCACCGCGCGCTGCTCGGTTCCGTCGAGCGCTTCTTCGGCATCCTCGTCGAGCACTACGCCGGCGCGTTTCCGCTCTGGCTCGCTCCGGTGCAGGTGCAGGTCTGCCCGGTCAGCGAAAAAGTGATCGACTACGCGAAGCACGTCACCGACACACTGAAGCGCCACGGCGCGCGCGTCCATCTCGACGAGCGCAACGAAAAGCTGCCGGCGAAAATTCGCGACGCTCAGCTCCAAAAAATCCCCTACATGCTCGTAGTGGGCGGCAAGGAAGCCGAAGCCGGCACCGTTTCCGTTCGCCACCGCAGCAAAGGCGATCTCGGTCCCAAGCCGCTCGCGGAATTCCTTGCATCCCTCCAAAGCGAAATCGACACGCGCACGATCGCGTAAAGCGAAAGCGAAGCCGTCGGCGCCAAAGCAAGCGGCGCTGACACAACCGCTACCAGCGGAACTCGCCGCAGCCGCAACGAAACCGCTCGTCCACGTAACCGAAGAATTTTTCGCCGAAGCCGTCCGCGAACTCACCACGCGCGACGCCGATCTAAAACGCGTAGTCGAAAAATACGGTGTACCGCCGCTCTGGGTCCGCGAGCCCGGCTTCCCCACGCTCGTCTACATCATTCTCGAGCAGCAAGTCTCACTCGCGTCCGCCCGCGCGCTCTATCAGAAGCTCGAAAAAACTGTCCGCCCCTTCACTCCCGAAAAATTCCTGAAACTCACCGAAGTCGAAATGCGCCAACTCGGCTTCAGCCGCCAAAAATCGCACTACACGCGTCTGCTCGCCGAAGCTATGAACCAAAACCAATTCGATCTCGACGCTCTTCACGAACTTCACGACGACCACGCCCGCGAAAAACTCGTCGCGCTAAAAGGAATCGGTCGCTGGACCTCCGACATTTATCTTCTCAGCGCCCTGCGCCGCCCCGACATCTGGCCCGTCGGGGATCTCGCACTCGCCATCGCGGTCCAGGAAGTAAAGCAACTCCGCAAGCGCCCCTCCCCCGAAAAACTTGAAAAAATGAGCGCGCAGTGGAAACCCTTCCGCGCCATCGCCGCCCGTCTCTTCTGGCACGCGTATCTCTGCAAACGCGGCCAATCCTCCGCCACCATCAGCTTGTAGCGCGAACGATTGTCTCCGGTAGCGCCGGCTTGTCCTGAGCCTCGAAGGGCATCTTGCCGGCAGTTTTCGTTTGCTACTGCTTGGTCGTAAGTGTCGCTACAAAACCAGGAAACACAGCCGGCAAGATGCCGGCGCTACCAAACCCTACACTCGCTGTGCTATTTAGAAGGGCATGCAACCGTTCTCTCGGCGACGGTTTTTCTTCACGGCGAGTGCCGCACTCGCAGCGACGCGCATCACACAATCAGCACAACCGGAGATCGTTCCCAAATTGCTCGACCATATTTTGATCGGTAGCCCCGACCTCGACGCAGGCATCGCGTTTGTCGAAGAACGCACTGGCGTGCGCGCCGCATTCGGCGGAGTACATCCTGGCGCGGGCACGCGCAACGCGCTGCTTTCGCTCGGCACCAATCGGTATCTCGAAATCATCGCGCCCGATCCGAAACAGCCCGCCACCGACGACAAGCGTAATCTCGCTTCCCTCGATGAACCCGTGATCGTCGGCTGGGCTCAACATCCCGGCGACATCGAATCGTTTGCGCAGCGTCTCAAGGGGGAGGGCGTCGAGGTCACCGGCCCACAACCCGGCTCTCGCAAACGTCCCGACGGCAGAATCCTCAACTGGAAAACGCTCGCCCTCAAAGACGACGCCAAGGGCCTGTTCCCATTCTTCATCGAGTGGGGCGCAGGTTCGATCCACCCATCGGTAGACTCACCACAAGGCTGCTCGCTGGAGCTCTTCGAGGCCTTCGCCCGCGAGAAGGAGTTAGTCCAGTTGCATCACCGGGCCGGCCAATTGAATCTCGACCTCAAGATCACCCCCAGCCGGGGTATCTACCTCCACGCTATCGTCGCGGGGCCCAAGGGTCGCCTCGATATCACGTTTTGAGCAACCGTCGGGCTGCCCACCCGCTTACGGCGACGTGCTTATACTCCATCCTGAAACATGCGACCGACCCGCTGCGTCCCTACCAATGGCAAGCGCTGTAGCGGCAATCTCGCGGCAAAGTTTCCGCGCTACCTGCGCCGAAGCCGGGCATCTAAGGCTTGCTGTCGCAGCGTCCCTACGTGCTATACTTTGAAGCCCGTCTCTCAGTGTTTTTGGCCTTGAGTGGCGGGTGCGCGCGGTTCTCGCGGCGGCAGCGCAAGCAGTCGATTCAGGGCAGTACCCGGCGAGGCGGGTATCTGGCGCCTTAATTTGTTAGGGGGAATTATCGCAGAACGTAACTTCCGGCAGCAGAGCGACCGCACTCGCGTAAACGAACGGATCCGGGCTCGTGAAGTCCGGGTGATCGATGAAGAAGGCGGCCAGCTTGGCGTCATGCAACCGTACGAGGCCGTGCGGATGGCGCGCGAAAAGGGTCTGGATCTGGTGGAGATTTCGCCGACAGCTGACCCTCCCGTTTGCAAGATCACGGACTACGGAAAATTTCTCTATCAACAAAATAAGAAAGCGCACGAGCAGCGCAAGAGCAGCCGCGGCTCCCAGTTGAAAGAAGTCAAGTTTCGGCCGGCAACCGCCGAGCACGACTACAACGTGCGCAAGAATCAGATCATCAGGTTTCTGGGTGAAGGTCACAAAGTGCGCGCGATGATTTTTCATCGCGGACGCGAAATGGCGCACCAGGAAGTAGGCCGCGCGAAGATGACGCGGCTGTTGGGAGAAATCACCGAGTACTGCCAGATCGAAACGATGCCGCGCATGGAAGGCAATGTGTTGGTCGCGTTGCTCGCACCGAAAAAGGGCGCGCCAGCTCCGGCAAAGCCAGCGCAGCAACCCGCGCAGCAAGCTTCGTAAGGCAACCCGAAATCGCTCGTATTTTGGGAATTGGGATTCAGGCACGGCGTGGCCGTGTGAAGAGAGGATTTAGCAATGCCAAGAAACGCTTCGAAACCAAAGTTGAAATTGAAGACGCATCGCGGCGCCGCGAAGCGCTTTAAGATTACGGCGACCGGCAAGATCAAGCGCTCGCACGCGGGCAAGCGCCATATTCTCGGCACAAAAGCCCCGGGCCGCATGCGCAAGCTGAAGAAGCTGACGTCGGTGAGCAAAGCCGATATGTTGAAGACGAAGCAGATGTTACCGTACGGCTTCTAAAGAGTTTTTGGTTTCGCTTTTCGCGCCGCGCATCGAGCGCGGCTGAATTGAGAACGAAGCTGAAATGCAATACGCGGGGCGCAAGCTCTGCCGCGAGGTTTCGGCCTCGCATCGCGGGATGAAAGTCCCGCACATCGAGCCAGGCAGTGCTACACGGGTGCCTGCCGGCCGATCGGCTGCAGCGATTCAGTTCGCAGCGGCTTAGCAGTACCCCCGGAGACAAACCCGTTGCGTTACGCGTGTTTTCATTTCTTTGCGCGCGCCCGCATCGTGTTGTCTCCCTAAACAGAAAAGGAGAAACCCATGGCTCGCGTAAAACGCGGCACAAAGCGCCGTGCGCGCCGCAAGAAGTACCTCAAAAGGACCAAAGGCTTTTTCCTCACAAAGAGCAAGCTGTATCAATCCGCACAGGAAGCGGCGAATCGAGCGGATCGCTATGCGTTTCGCGATCGCCGCGTTAAAAAACGCCAATATCGCCGGTTGTGGATTCAGCGCATCGGTGCGGCGGCGCGGTTGAATGGCATCACATACGGCCACCTGATTCACGGATTGAAAGTGGCTGGCGTCGAACTGGACCGCAAAGTGCTCGCTGACATCGCGGTAAAGGATGCGGCGGCGTTCGCAAGCCTCGTGGCGACAGCGAAGGCTGCTGCGCCCGCTCCGAAAAAAGCGGAACGCCGCGCGGAGTAGTTTTCTTAACATGTCTGTGTAGGGGCGCAGCTTTACCCTGAGGGCTTTGCTCGAAGGGCTGCTGCGCCCCAGTTAGCAACCAAGCCAGCCTCAAGCCTCTCTTTGGTTTTCAGGCTGTGATTGAAGCAGACGGAAGACGGGCACGGCGTGCCGTGCCCCTACCGGATTTCGATCATGACTTCTTCGGACAATAAAGCTGCGCAAACGCTGGCCGGGCTCGGCGCGACCGAACCTGCGCAGGTCTCCGCGCTCTTCGCGGAAATCGTCGCGCGGTTCGACAGCGAAGTCGCCGCCGTGCACGACGAAGCTTCGTGGAAGCAATTTCGCGATGCGTGGTTGGGCCGTAAGTCGGGCGTCCTGACGCTCGTCACCGACAATTGGCTGAAGCCCGCAACTCCGGAACTGAAGCGTGTGGTCGGCGCTGAGCTGAACAAGCTTCGCGGACACGTCGAGTCGCAAATCGAAGCGAAGCGTGTAGCGATCGAAGCCGGCGCGGATGAAGCTGCGCTCGCGCGCGAACGCGTCGATCTCTCGCTCCCCGGCGTAACACGACCGGTCGGTTCCCACCATTTGATTCGCCAGGTTTTCCAGCAAATCGAAGACATCTTTGTGTCGATCGGCTTTTCCGTCGTCGAAGGGCCGGAGATCGAGACGCCTTACTACAACTTCGAGGCGCTCAACATTCCGGAGTTTCACCCCGTCCGCGACGACATGGACACCTTTTATATTGACGTGCCGAAGGGCGCGCCATCGCCTCTGCTGCTGCGTACGCACACTTCGCCGATGCAGATTCGCACGATGGAAAAGCGCCAGCCGCCCGTGCGCGTCATCGTTCCCGGTAAGGTCTATCGTCGCGACAATCCCGACGCCACCCACTCCTTCGCGTTTCATCAAGTCGAAGGACTGGCGGTCGATACCGACATTACCTTCTGTGATTTCACCGGCACGATCGAGTATTTCGTAAAACAATTTTTCGGGCCCGGCGTGAAAACACGCTTCCGCCCGAGTTATTTTCCGTTCACCGAGCCTTCGGTGGAATTCGACGTAACGTGCGTATTCTGCGGCGGCAGCGGCGTTTCGGCCGGCGGGGGAACGTGCTCGAAGTGCAAAGGCGCCGGCTGGATCGAATTGTTCGGCGCCGGCATGGTTGATCCCGCGGTGTACGGCTTCGTCGGCTACGACGCGAAAAAAGTGAGCGGCTTCGCCTTCGGCATCGGCATCGACCGCCTCGCGATGTTGAAATACGGCATCGACGACATACAGGTTTTCTTCCAGAGCGACGTACGCTTCTTGCGTCAATTTCCGTAAGGGCTCGTGTAGGGGCGCAGCCCGCTGCGCCCCATGTCCGCAAGATCGTAAGAGCTCGTCAGAATCTGGATTTGAATTTTTTTATGGCCTTCACCGATTCCAAACAGCGTTTCTCCTCTCGCGTAG
>DATAMU010000962.1:0-4522 GCA_036266605.1 Candidatus Acidiferrum sp.
AAGGGTCGCCGAGTTCGTCACCCAATTCGTGAAAGGCGTCGAAGAAAACGGCGGCCTCGCAACAGCGAAGCATTTCCCTGGGCACGGCGATACAGCGGCCGATTCTCATATCGATTTGCCGGTGATTACAGCGAGTCGCGAGCGGCTGGAAAGCCTTGAACTCGTTCCCTTTCGCGCCGCAGTCGCTGCTGGCACAGGCAGCATCATGACCGGCCATCTCGCTGTTCCCGCTTTCGAGCCCGACACAAACACGCCCGCGACGCTCTCGCACAACATTCTCACCGGCGTACTGCGCGATGAATTGCACTTCCAAGGATTGGTCGTCACCGACGCAATGGACATGGGCGGAATCACCGTACGTTACGCACCGGGCGAAGCCGCTGTCCGCGCTGTGCTGGCTGGAGCAGACGCGCTGTTAATGCCACCAGTACCCGATGCTGCGTTCGAAGGTTTGCAAGGCGCCGTGCGTTCCGGCCGCATCTCGATCGAGCGTCTCGACGCTTCCGTGCGCCGCATTCTCGAAGCGAAAGCGATGCTCGGCATCGACAAGACGCGTATCGTCGATATCAACGCGATCAACCAGAAGCTGGGAAGCGTCACGTGGCAGACGGAAGCGCAGAACATTTCGGATCGCGGCATAACGCTCCTGCGCGACACTCCAAAGGCTCTTCCGATCGACGGCACAAAACCAAATCGCGCGCTTCTCCTAGCCTTCTACGCCGATCCCGAACCGTACCCCGGCGAAGATCTTGAACGCGAACTGAAAACGCGATTCGACAGCGTCACCACGCTCCGCGCCGACACCCGATTCATCAATGCCAGCACGCTGAAGCTGCCCGATCCCAGCACGTACGACACAGCGATCCTCGCTCTCTTCGTCCGCGTCAGCGATCGCAAGGGCAACGTGGACGTTCCCGTGGAACAGCAGGCCGTCGCCGATCAGCTTTACAAAACGGGCAAGCCCGTCATCACACTTGGATTCGGCAGCCCGTATTTGATCGAACGTTTCCCGCTCGCCCAAACCTGGCTCGCAGCTTTCGGCATCAGCGACGTAGCGCAAATCTCCATGGCGCGCGCGATGTTCGGCGAAATCCCAATCAAGGGCAAACTGCCCGTCACAATTCCCGGCGTGGATATGAAAGCCGGCTTCGGCATGGAAGTCGCGCCCAACCCGATGACGCTCGAAAAAACCGACGTCCGCGGCGAAGCGCTCCTCCGCCCCGCGTACACCGTCGTCGAAAACGCCATCACCGACAAAGCCTTCCCCGGCGCAACACTCGCCGTCGGTAACAAAGACAAAGTCGCCATTCACGCCTTCGGCAATTTGAGCTACGACGCGAACTCCCCCGCCGTCGATGTTCGAACGATGTACGACATCGCATCTCTCACAAAAGTCGTCGTCACCACGACACTGGTCGCAAAACTGGTCGAAGGCGACTTCCCCGTCGGCCTCGATCTCGACGCCAAAGTCGAACGCTACCTCCCGGAATTTGCCGCCGATCCGAACGCCAAAGACATCGAGTGGCGCCACCGCGTCACCGTGCGTCACCTGATGACGCACACATCGGGCCTGCCGCCATTCAAGGAATACTGGCGCACCTCCACCAGCAAACAGGAAACGCTCCGCCGCATTTTCATCGAGCCGCTCGACTACGAGCCTGGCACCAAAGAGGTCTACTCCGACCTCGGCATCATCCTCACCGCCGAAATCATCGAACGCCTAACCGGCCGCCCGCTCGACGAACTCGCAAAAACTTACATCTTCGGCCCGCTCGGCATGAAGGACACGATGTACCGTCCGCCGAAAACACTTTGGCCATGGATCGCGCCAACCGAAATCGACAACAACCTCCGCCATCGCCTCGTGCAAGGCGAAGTGCACGACGAAAATGCCTATTCGATCGGCGGCGTCTCCGGCCACGCAGGAGTTTTCGCCACTGCGCCCGATCTCGCTGTTTTCTGCCAGATGCTCTTGAATGGTGGCGTCTACGGACATCAACGCATCCTGAAGCGCGCCACTGTCGCCGAGTTCACCGTTCCTCAGCAGCTTTCGAACGGCACCCGCACCCTCGGCTGGGCCGTACCCACGGAAGGCGGCTCGAGCGGACATTACTTCTCGAAGCACACCTTCGGACACACCGGATTCACCGGCACCTCCATCTGGATCGATCAAGAGCGGCAGATCTTTGTCGTATTCCTGACCAACCGCGTGAACCCCACGCGTGAAAACATGAAAATCGCCAAAGTACGGGTCGCTCTGCACGACGCAGTCATGCAGGGCTTCGGCTTCGCCGACGCCCCTGTTCCAACTCGTTAACCGTTAACGTTTCGCGGCACTCCCCATGCTGTTTTGGCAGCGTCGCGGGATTCCATTCTTATCGGACGATATAATTCTCGGATGCCCCGCATGGCACAGGACCGTCGAAGAACCGAACGGCGCAATCCCGCGTCGCGCGGCCTGGATCGCATGCGAACGGAGGCCATTCTTCGGGTCATCAATCGCGAGGACCAGAAGGTGGCGGCCGCCGTCGGTCGCGAAATTCCAGCGATCACAAAAGCGGTCGACGCCATCGTCTCCGCCATTCGAAACGGCGGGCGGCTCTTGTATGTCGGAGCCGGCACAAGCGGACGCCTCGCGATTCTCGATGCCTCCGAAGTTCCGCCGACCTACGGCGTTTCACGCAACGTGGTTCAGGGATTGATCGCCGGCGGTCGCAAAGCTGTGACCGGTGCCGTCGAAGGCGCGGAAGATTCCGTAGCGAACGGCGTTCGCGACCTGAAAGCGAAAAAATTGTCGCGCAAAGATGTTGTGGTCGGAATCGCGGCAAGCGGCACAACTCCGTACGTTTTGAGCGCGCTTCAATTCGCGCGAAAACTGGGAGCGGCGACGATCGCTGTGACCGCAAACCGGAACTCGCCGCTCGCCCAGCACGCAAAGATCGCGATTTCGGTCGAAGTCGGCCCCGAAGTCGTGACCGGCTCGACCCGCATGAAAGCCGGCACGTCGCAGAAATTGGTATTGAACATGCTCTCCACCGCATCGATGGTCAGGCTCGGGCATGTCTACGACAACCTCATGATCGATCTGACGTTGACGAACGCGAAGCTTTTGCAGCGCGGCACGCGCATCCTCGCGGAAGCGAGCGGCGCGCAAGTGTCTGACGTCGAACACGCTCTGCGTCAATCGAAACACGACGTGCGCGTGGCGCTGACGATGTTGAAGACGGGTACCGATGCTCGCGCAGCGCGGGCTCGGCTGGCGGTGGCAGGCGGCAATTTGCGAAAGGCTTTGGGGGAGTAAGAGCGCATGGACAAGTTCTTGATCAAAGGCGGCAAGCCCCTGCACGGCACAGTGCCAATCAGTGGCGCGAAAAATTCGGCGCTCCCGGTCATGGCCGCGTCTCTGCTGACCGCGGACAAAGTCACGCTGCACAACATCCCGAAAGTACGCGACCTGATCACCATGAGCAAACTGCTCGCGTTCATGTCGGCAAGAGTTTCGGTCACCGAAATTCCGTCCAGCGATTACGTAATCGAAGCGGTGACGCTCAACGATGCAATCGCTCCCTACGAACTCGTAAAAACGATGCGCGCTTCGATCCTGACGCTCGGCCCCGCAATCGCACGCGCCGGCATCGCTCACGTTTCCCTCCCCGGCGGATGTTCGATCGGCGCGCGTCCGGTAGACCTGCACCTCACCGCTCTGGAAAAAATGGGCGCGGAAATCACCATGGCCGACGGCTACATCCAGGCCAAGGCCCCCGGTGGAAAGCTCAAAGGCGCGCACATCGTCTTCGAAAAGATCACTGTGACCGGCACCGAGAATATCTTGATGGCCGCCGCCCTCGCCGAAGGTGAAACCGTTCTCGAAAACGCCGCGCGTGAGCCTGAGATCACTGATCTCGTCATCATGCTCCGCAAAATGGGCGCCCAAATTTCTGGCGACGACACCTCTACATTGCGCATTCAAGGCGTCGCAAAGCTGCACGGCTGCGAGCACTCCGTTATCCCCGACCGCATCGAGGCCGGCACATTCCTTGTCGCCGGCGCCATCACCGGCGGCGACCTCACCATCGAAAATTGCGCGCCCGAGCATCTCGGCGCCGTCATCGCAAAGATGCAACAGACCGGCGTTCGTATCGACACGGTTGGCAAGACTTCACTCCGCGTTCGCCCCGCCGAAAAGCTGATCGGCGCCGATATGACCACAGAGGAATATCCGGGGTTCGCCACCGACATGCAGGCGCAATACATGGCGCTGACCACGCAGGCTCACGGCGCCTCAGTCGTGACTGAAACAATTTTCGAAAACCGCTTCCTCCACGCCAGCGAAATGGTTCGCATGGGCGCCAACATTGCGATTGACGGCCGCAAAGCCGTGGTCCGCGGTCCAGCGAAACTCTCCGGCACCACAGTGCAGGCCTCAGACCTCCGCGCCAGCGCCGGCTTGGTCCTCGCAGGCCTAGTCGCCAGCGGCCAGACCACCATCGACCGGGTCTATCACATCGACCGCGGCTACGAG
>DATAMU010000963.1:0-1580 GCA_036266605.1 Candidatus Acidiferrum sp.
CGCCAAGGTGTTCGATGTCGCCGAAGCGATTGGCAATGAGGAAAATATCGCCGTATTTGAGCACGCGCGTGCGGTCGTCCGCGAGCGCGGACGAAGCTCGAACGTAGTACTCATCGGCAAGGCGAACGATGTCCGACAAACAGCAACCGTCCTAAAGGCTCAAGCGCGTCTCAACCTCGGATTCGCCGACCGCTAAAGATTCGGTTGGGTCCGGAGTTGCGCGCGAATTCAGAATCGACTCGTAAATAGCAACGTAGTCGTTTGCCATGCGCGGCGCCGTGAAGCGTGACTCAAATGTACGCCGAACCGCGGCACGGTCCATCGTTAAGATGCGCTCGAGCGCGGGAAGGGCTCCATCCATATTCTCGACGACCGCGCCGGTAGTTCCGCCGGTCATGAGTTCTGGCACCGAGCCGCAACGAAAAGCTAACGTCGGAGTCCCGCACGCCATAGCTTCGATCACTACAAGACCGAATGGCTCCGGCCAGTCGATAGGAAAAAGCAACGCCGAGGCGTTCCCGAGAAATTCCGATTTTTGGTCCTCGCGAATCTCGCCAATGAACTCGATGCCCGGTTGCGCAAGCAGGTGCTTGATTTGCGTTTCGAAGTATTCGCGATCGACGCGATCAACTTTGGCGGCAATCTTCAGCGGAATGCCGGCCTTCACCGCGATTTCTATAGCACGATCGACACGCTTTTCAGGGCAAATTCTCCCGAGAAACGCGAGATATTTCCCGTGGCCATCTCCTGCTGCCAGAGAATTTTGAGGCAAACCGTGATAAACGTTGCCGATCCAATTCGCGAACGGAAGCGGTTTCCGCTGCGCCTTCGAAATGGAGATAACCGGCATGTCTGAATAGCGGCGATACAAAGGCGCCAAATCCGGAAGGTCGAGCCGTCCATGAAGCGTCGTCGCGTGAGGAATGCGATGCGCGCGAGAAACTGGGAAATGAAAATAGTCGATGTGAAAGTGAACGACGTCGAATTCGTCGCGTCGAACCAGTTCGACGACCTTGTCGAGCATCACAAAATGATGCGCGAACTGATCGATACACCCTTTGTCGAGTCTCAACGATCTGGGACAGCAAGGAACAAGCCGTGCATTTGTGACCGAATCACCGCTGGCGAACAGAGTGACATCGTGACCTTGGTGAACCAACTCCTCGGTGAGATACGAAACGACGCGCTCGGTACCGCCATAGAGCTGTGGTGGGACGCTTTCGTATAGCGGCGATACTTGGGCGATTCGAAGCGGAGCGCTCGTCTGTAGGGTCATGTCGGAATTCAGGTTACTCCTTCGGGTGGAATCGGGATATCAGTGGAAATGCTGACTCTCGCGATTGGCGTCGGGTAGTGCGCCCGACAATTCTTCGTCGGCGATCTCAGTTTTCTGTGCTCGGAGAAAAGAGTTCGCACGTGATCGCATCGTCGACCATCTTCATGCTCAGAGTGGAGCAGCCGAACGCCTCAGACCGGTCGTTCTAAATGGCGCTGAATTGGTCGTGCTGGCGGAATGTGGTTGAAATCCGCGGACAAAGGGGGTTAACTCCGCTAAACGGGTTCTCCATGGTGAAGGTTCG
>DATAMU010000964.1:0-2039 GCA_036266605.1 Candidatus Acidiferrum sp.
AGGTAAGATCGCTTACGCTGGCGGAATGGGCCCCTTCAACTATCACCCCGAAGAAGCCCGCGCCTGGCTCGCCGCCCGCTACGGCGAAGTAAAACACGATCCCAAGCCCGCAGCCTATCGCGACAACGACGGCTAGCTCTCAGTCGTCCACAGAAACGCGAGGGAGACGGCGACTGTAGGGGCACAGCCCGCTGTGCCCCATGTCCGCACAATCACTGCGTCTTGATCTTCGGCTTCGCTTTCTTCGACTTACAGTCGTTCATCAAATAGGCCAGCATGTTCAGCTACACTAACGCTCCAATTCGGCGCCAACGGTTAGGCTAACTTTTAGAGGCACCTACTTTCGCGAATGCTCGTTCAAGGCTATTTCCGAGTCCTCAGCTTCTTCGACGTCAGCGAAGCGTTCGAGCTCGACCGCCTCACTTCGCTGTTGAAGCCGGATGCCTCGCCGAAATCCGCTGCCTCTCCGACGGGGCGTGCTCCCGACTATGCGCAGGCTCCGACTGCGCCGATCATCGAACCAACCGGAACGATCGAACTTCCCACCGGCGAATCGCTGGATAGCCGCATCAAGTACTACTGGTTCGGAGTGGCTTGCGTGGAGCTCGTGACTCCCTTCGACTGCGAGTTGGACTCGCTGCCGAATCACTCGTATCGCTGGATGAATGCGCCGGAAGTGGAAAAAGCTGCGGAAGATTTGCTGCGCGCGCGCCTCGAGCGATTTCGCCCGGCGATGATAAAGCCATCCCAGAAATGGCTCGACGAAGACTATCTGATCATCGACGTCCAGTCCGCGAAGGTCAGTGACGGAGTTACCGCAACCGCGGCCGAGCTGCTACAACACTATGGAGATCCGATTACGCGCGCCGTGCGCGGCGAACTGGTCACGCTTTCCTCGGGTGAGCGCGACGAAGTTGTGCGCTCGGCCCTGTCCTACTATCCGACCGATCTCGTAGTCGTTGGCTGGGCCGCAGCGCTCGTGTATGACAAACCGGAAGCGACTTCATCGGTCATCGATTTACTGGAATACGCGAACACGCAGTTGCTCGAATTTCGTTACTACGACGAGTTGCTGACCAACGTTTTGTCCGACGTCTACAGTTCGCTCGAAGGCCGTGAGAGTTTCTGGAAGCGCTTCCGTCTCTCCCGGCGCGCGGGCCGGTTGAACGAACTGCGCCTCGACATCATGGATCTCGCCGAACGCACCGAGTACGCGGTCAAATTCATCAGCGACACCTACTACGCGCGCGTATACCGCGTGGCTTCAACGAGGATCGGCTCCAACGATTACAAAACGCTGGTGAACGAGAAGCTGAAAACGGCCGGCGAGCTATACGAATTCATGGTCGCGCAGTTTAATGAGCGGCGCATGTTCGTCGTGGAAGTCGTTGTCGCAGTGCTCGTATTGCTCGATGTGATTTTGCTCTTGCGCGGGAACAAATGAGGTCGGCGAACGGATGATTGTGATCGTGATGGGCGTGACGGGTTCAGGTAAAACGACCGTTGGCAAAATGCTCGCGGAGCGGCTCAGATCGGAATTTGCCGACGCCGACGATTTTCATTCGGCCGCCAACAAGGACAAGATGCATCGCGGGATTCCGCTCACCGATGCGGATCGCATGCCATGGCTCGAATCCATGCACGAATATCTCGTGAAAGCCCACGAAGAGAGTCGCAGTGTCGTTCTGGGCTGTTCGGCGTTGAAGCGAAGCTACCGGCAAATGCTCCGCGAAAAGCTTTCCGTGCAGGTCGTTTATCTGAAGGGCAGCTATGAAGTGATCGACGCGCATTTGCGTGAACGCAAAGGACATTTCGCCGACGACAAGATTCTCGCGGCGCAGTTTGCCGATCTCGAAGAACCGAACGATGCCATCGTTGTCGATGTGCAGCTGGAGCCCGAACAGATCGTCGGGGAAATTCTCAAACAACTTCCTCGAACCACCTGAGCTTTTCTCACAGGCTGGTTTTAGCAGCGTGTTGCTGGGCTACTTCTTGGTGGGAGCTGGAGTTGCCGCAGGCTTCGGTTCCTCGGCCGGCTT
>DATAMU010000965.1:0-5300 GCA_036266605.1 Candidatus Acidiferrum sp.
GAGCTAATATCCACGCTCGCCTGCACGCCCGACGGCAACACACGCGGCAAGTTCCCCGGAATACCTCCGCCGGTAATGTGGGCTAAGGCCGAAACCCAACCCTTCGCCAAAATATTTTTCAGGGCCGGGGCATAACAAAGGTGCGGCTTCAGCAGCTCAGCGCCAATCTTGTTCCCGACCTCGGCAACGTACGTATCGGGCTTCAGCTTCGCGACATCGAAAACCAGCTTCCTCGCCAGCGAATACCCATTCGTATGCAGCCCAGCCGACGGCAGCGCCAGCAGCGCGTCGCCCGGCTTCACATTCTTCCCCGTCAAAATATTCTTTCGCTCGACCGCGCCAACAATAAATCCCGCAAGATCGTATTCGCCGACCGGATAAAATCCCGGCATCTCCGCCGTCTCGCCGCCGATCAGCGCGCATCCAGCTTTGCGGCACGCGCGCGACATCCCTTCGACCAACTGCTCGACCACATCCGGTTCGAGTTTCCCCATCGCAAGGTAATCGAGGAAAAATAGCGGCTCCGCGCCCTGCACCAGAATGTCGTTCACGCAGTGATTGACGAGATCGCCGCCAACCGTCGAGTGAACGCCCGTCGCCATCGCCACTTTCAGCTTCGTCCCCACTCCATCCGCGCTCGACACCAGCACCGGGTCCGAATACTTGCTCTTGTCCAGCGCAAAGAGCGCGCCGAATCCGCCGATTCCGCCCAGCACGCCCTTCGTGAACGTCCGGCTCGCGTGGTGGCGAATGCGCTGTTTCGCCGCATCCGCTGTGGCGATATCGACTCCTGCGTCAGCATATTTCATGGATGAGGTAAGGTCCCGTTTCCCGTACGGCCAACAAAAAGCCGGCCGTAGTCGGTTGGATTATGGTGATCGCCAGGTGGGTGCGGCGTTGACTCGTGCTAATACTAATACAAATAACAACTAAAACGTGTGGAACAAACGCTTCCAGCGCACGATTCCAGGGTGCAGGATCGCGTTCGCATAGGCGAAAAATCGCTCGCGCACTTCGCCCGGCTCCCACGCATCCGCCGGCGCTTCGAGCGACATATAAATCATCACCGGCTTCCCGATGATGTTCGCGCGCGGCACACATCCCCAGAAGCGGCTGTCGTATGAATTCGTACGGTTGTCGCCCATCGCGACGTAACAATCGTCTGGAACATGATACGGAAACTTCAGCTCCGAAAATCCGTTCGGCGCATTTCCTGCCGGAATCGGTTCCGTCGGCCCGACTGCGTACGGCTCAAAAAGCTGCTTCCCGTTGACGTAAACGAAACCTTCGCGCAGATCGATCGTGTCGCCCGGCACCGCAATCGCACGCTTGATCAAATCCGTCGATTCCGGCGCATACGGCGGACGGAAAATAATCATTTCCTGACGGTGCGGATTCCGCCACAGCGGCACATGCCAATTCGTGAACGGCACGCCAGCGTCGTAGCCAATCCGGCTCATGATCAGGTGATCGCCGACCAGCAGCGTGTTCTCCATCGATCCCGAAGGAATCACGCGCGCCTGCCCGATCGTCCCGTTGATCAGCATGAATGCCAGCGCCACCCAAAACCACGCGACCGCTTCGCGGCTGATGCGCGTGCTCATTGGCAAGCGCGATTCTTTGCCGTTCTCCGCGTTCGAATCTTTCTCTTCGTTTTTCAAATCGTGCTTCGATTCCGCTTCCACGTTCCACCACCAATGACTTTGCTTTTCTCAGTTGTTTCTGGATCCGACTCCGCGAACTCTGCGCCCTCTGTGGTTAAGTCTTCCGCTTGCGACTTTCAACTATCGACTGTCAACTTCTTAAAACGTCCGAAACAGCCGCTTCCAGCGAACCTCGCCAGGATGGAGGAGCGCTCCCGCATACGCCATAAACCGCTCTCGAATCTGCCCCGGCTCCCACGCATCCGGCGGCACATCGAGCGACATATAAATCATCACCGGCGTGCCGATGATATCTTTCCGCGGCACACAGCCCCAAAACCGGCTGTCGTATGAATTCGTACGATTGTCGCCCATGGCGAAATAGCAATTGTCCGGAACTTTGTAGGGATATTTGATATCCGTGTAACCGGGCGGCGCGCTTCCCGGCGGCGCAGGCTCACTCGGCCCAATCGTGTAACTTTCCACTTGCTTCTGACCGTTCACGTAAACCGACCCGCCGTGAATATCGATGATGTCGCCGGGCAAACCGATCGTCCGCTTCACATAGTCCGGAGTATCCGGCGCGAATGGCGGCTTGAAAATAATCACCTGCTGCCGCCGCGGATTCCGCCACAACGGCACATGCCAATTCGTGAACGGCACGCCCGCGTCGTACCCGATCCGGCTCATGATGAGGTGATCGCCGATCAGCAGCGTGTTCTCCATCGATCCCGATGGAATCACGCGCGCCTGCCCGATCGTCCCGTTGATCAGCATGAACGCCAGCGCTACCCAGAACCACGCGATAATCTCGCGCTCGACACGCTGGCCCATCGGCACCTTGACTTCTTTTTTTTCCTCGTCGCTCATTCGGATTTCGCGCCTAGCTTTCGCGTTCTACAGTGACAGGTCGTTCCGCCGCGGGGTCTTCGATGCCGCTGCCGTTCGTGGAATCTCTAAAAATTTCTTCGTTTCCGCTGCCTTTTGCCTTGCTCCCCACCTCGAGCTGCACCAAATCGGTCGGATACACTCCAGTGTAGCAAGACGTGCAGAACGTATTTTCCGTGTCGTTCACCGCTTGTTTCAGATTCGCCAGTGAGACGTAACCCAGCGAATCCGCACCGAGAAATTCGCAAATTTGTTCCGGCGTTTTCGACGACGCGATCAACTCTTCCTTCGTCGGCGTGTCCACTCCGTAGTAGCACGGCGAAATCGTCGGCGGACAGCTGATGCGCATATGCACTTCTTTTGCGCCGACTTCCCGCACCATGCGCACGATCTTGCGGCTCGTCGTCCCGCGCACCAGCGAATCGTCCACCAGAATCACGCGTTTGCCTTCGAGCAATCCGCGAATCGGATTCAGCTTCAGCTTCACACCAAAATTGCGAATCGCCTGTGAAGGTTCGATGAACGTGCGCCCGATGTAATGATTGCGAATCAGTCCCATCCGGAACGGAATGCCCGACTCCAGCGAATACCCGATCGCCGCGGGCACGCCGGAATCCGGCACCGGCACAACAATGTCCGCATCCACCGGATGTTCCTGCGCCAGCAATCGCCCCAGCGATTCGCGGCTCGTGTTGACGGAGCGGCCAAAAATAATGCTGTCGGGCCGTGAGAAATAAACATGCTCAAAAACGCATTGTTGCAACGGTTTCGGCGCCGCAAATCGAATCGACTCGATTCCCGACCGCGAAATGCGAACCATCTCGCCCGGCTCGATCTCGCGCACATATTGCGCATTCAGCAAATCGAACGCGCATGTCTCGCTGGCCACGAGCCACGCATCGCCCAGCTTGCCCAAATTGAGCGGACGAAATCCGCGCGGATCACGGACCGCATACATCTCATCCGGCGTCAGCACCAGCAGCGAATACGCCCCCTCAACTTGATTCAGCGCATCGCCTAGCGCGCCTGACAAATTGCGTACCTGCGATCGCGCCAGCAAATGCACGATCACTTCCGTATCGCTGTTCGTCTGAAATATCGACCCGCGGTGTTCCAGCTTGCGGCGATGCTCCGCGGCGTTCGTCAAGTTCCCGTTGTGGCCGAGCGCAACTTTGCCCTTGTTGCAATCGATCAGAATCGGCTGCGCATTCAACAGCGCCTTGTCTCCCGCCGTCGAATACCGCGTGTGCCCGATCGCCGAATTCCCCGGCAGCGCGTTCACCACGTGCGGCTGAAAAATTTCTTCGACCTCGCCCATCGCGCGATGCATGTGCAGGTCTTTGCCGTCGCTCGAGACGATCCCCGCCGACTCCTGCCCGCGATGTTGCAGCGCATACAGCCCGAGATACGCCAGCTTCGCCGCTTCCTCGTGTCCGAACGCTCCGAACACACCACACTCGTCGTGAAAACGATCGTCAGCGAATGCGAGTTTGTTTTTCATCGGTTCGCGTTTCACAAACAAATCTAAATGGCTTCGACCGCACTCGCCTTCACCGCGCGTTCCAGCGAATGTGTCCATACTTCACGCAACTCTTCGACGGGGCTGTCGATCGTCGCGTGCCCCTTATATTCGATGCGGAGGCGGGTGTCACGGATGGTTTCACCGATCTGCTCCGCCGCCACCGTATATTGTCTCGCAGTCTCCAGAACGCGAGCAACCAGACTCGGCTTCACCGAGACGATCGCGCGCGCCCCGCGTTCGCCAAACAACGCAAACTCCGCCGGCTCGCCGCTCGTCGCGTGACTGAGCGTAATTTTCGCCGCCAGCGCCTTCACTTCTGGCCGCCCACCCGCCGAAGCAAAACACGATTCCGCGATCGCAACAGCAATGCCGCCATCACTGACATCGTGTGCCGACTGCACCAATCCCTCGCTCGCCAGCGCCACCATCAAATCCTGCAACCGCTTCTCTGCTACCAAATCAATTTCAGGTGGTTCCCCCGCAACAATCCCGCCAATATGCTTTGAATATTCCGACGAAGAAAATTCCTGCGCCGGTTCGATCACGGGAACCTGCTTGCTCGCAGCATCCGCCGACGCGCCGTCCAACAACAAAATCACATCCCCCGCCTCGCGAAACCCAATCTTCACCACGCGCGAAGCATCCTCAATAATTCCTAAAATCCCAATCACCGGCGTCGGATAAATCGATTTCCCCAGCGTCTCGTTATAAAAGCTGACGTTCCCGCCCGTGATCGGCGTCCCCAACTCATTGCACGCCACCGTCAGCCCATCAATCGCTTCGCTGAACTGCCACATCACTTCCGGCTTCTCCGGACTCCCAAAATTCAAACAATTCGTCGCCGCAATCGGCCGCGCGCCGCTCGTCGCCACGTTGCGCGCCGCCTCCGCCACCGCGTGCATCGCGCCCACCCGCGGATTCAACTGGCACCATCGCCCATTTCCATCCGTCGAGAGCGCCAGCGCGCGCTTCACTTCGCCTGTATGCGGATCCTTCAGCCGGATCACCGCCGCATCGCTTGTGCCCGGCCCGGCCAAAGTATTCGTCCGCACCATCGTGTCGTACTGCTCCGTGATCCACCGCTTCGAAGCAATCGCCGGCGACGCAAGCAGCTTCGCGAAATTTTCCGTCAGGTTCGTCTTCTCACCCGCAAACTTGAACCAATCCGCCGCCGACTCTTTCCTCAAAGGTGGCTGCGCGATCGGCCGTTGATACACCGGCCCTTCTTCCGCCAGCGGATGCGCCGG